>JBDHWX010000001.1:0-28680 GCA_039810365.1 Bdellovibrionales bacterium
ATGAGAACCATGAAGAAGGGAGAGCCTAATGATTTCGTATGAAGAAAGTCAGAAGATTTTATATGAGTTTGCAAAGAAATCGAATTTTCATGAAGATGAGCAAGTCCCGTTAATGACGTCTCTTGGACGAATTTTAAATGAAGATATTATTTGTCGGGAAGATAATCCACGATTTAGCAATTCAGCTATGGATGGTTATGCTCTTAGATTAGATGAATTATTAAAATATGGGGATATTCAAACACGCTGGCTTCCTGTTGAAAATACAATTGCGGCTGGAGATACTCAAAAACCTGGTTGTACTCAGATTGCTGTTGAAATTATGACTGGAGCCGCGATATCCGATGATCGATTTAATACAGTCATTCGTTATGAAGATGTAATTGAGAGAAGAACACCTCTTGGAGTAAAAGAGATTCAATTAAAAAAAATTCCATTGTTATATGAAAATATAAGAATGGCAGGTGAGGATAGCAAGAAAGGCTCACTTTTAATTCCAAAAGGAACACAGATAAACAGTCTACATATTTTAATGCTTGCCTCTCAGGGAATTGAAAAAGTTCATGTGAAGCGAAAAATTAGAATTGGAATTATTTCGACAGGAAAGGAGTTGGTTAATTTTGAGAGTCAAAATTTAGAAGTATATGAGGTTCGTAATTCGACTACGCCATATTTATTATCTGAGTTTGCGCAGGTGTTAACGGAGGTTATTTCTTTTTGTCATGTAAATGATGATACAGAATTGTTTAAAAAAGAACTTCAAGAATTAGTCAAAAAAGATGCAGATATTATTGTAAGCACAGGAGCAGTGAGCGCAGGGGTTTTTGATTTTGTGAGAGATTGTCTGGAAAGCTTAAGGGCAGAGGTACACTTTCATAAATGTGCGATTCGTCCAGGAAAACCGGTTCTTTTTGCATCTCTAAACGACGGCAAGAAAAATAGATATATCTTTGGTTTGCCAGGAAATCCTGTATCGACTGTTGTTGGTTTTACTTTTTTTATTAAAACATTTGTAAATTACTTATTAGAAGTGCCTAATAAGAATCCTCTCATGGTTGCATTGTCTAATGATATCGAAAAACCAAAAGGTTTAACTTCTTTTTTAAAAGCAGAATTGAGTGAAGCGGAAGAGGGAAGTACAGTTAAAGTACAAAAAGGCCAAGCCTCTTTTATGTTAAGTCCGTTTCGTAGTACCAATGCTTGGGTCCGTATCCCAGAAGATAAGCAATATATGAACAAGCAAAATGTTGTTGAGGTATATAAAATATGAAAAATATCCAATTGAAAGTTTTTGGTAGATTTAAAAAATATATTCCCAAAGGAGAGATTTTAATACCTGTGGATAATGTTGAGACTGTTGGAGAGTTGAAACAACAGATTCATCGGTATTTAATAAAAAATATTCCTTCGTATAATGAAGAAACTTTAGTTTTTGAATCTGCTTTGGCAACAGAAGTGGATATTTTAAACGACGACGATCAAATGATTTCCGATAATCATTATACAATTTTACCACCAGTCTGTGGAGGGTGAATGAATAATGTTAAAGTTAGCATAACGAATGAAAAAATTAATGTAGACGTTTTATGTCAGTGTCAACCTAGTCGTGAACATGGAGCTAGTAATATATTTTGTGGATACGTACGAAATAAAAATTTGGGGAGAGATGTCTGTTTAGTTGAATACGAGTGTCACGCCAAACTTTGTTATAAAGTATTTAATGAGATTGCAACAGAAGCTCTTAAAAAATGGGAGCCATCAGCAAACATATTAATTATTCATAGAAATGGCCCTGTTTTGATAAGCGAATTGAGCGTTGTCGTTATTGCGACGACGGCGCATCGAGATGAATCTTATAAAATTACTCGTTATATTATTGAAGAAATAAAGCAAAGAGCACCCATTTGGAAAAAGGAATTTTATGTAGATGGTGAAACAGAATGGGTTAAAGGGCATGCTTTGTGCCAACACAGAAAGGATGATTGTCTTGAAAACAGTCAGCATCATACTAGCGGGAGGTAATTCCTCTCGTATGGGAAAAAACAAAGCGCAGTTAAATTGGAATGGCAAATTACTCATAGACTCTATAGCAGAAGTATTGAGAGAGGCTCTAGGAGAGCATAAAAATATTGTCAGCGGAAATTATCCACAATTTCAATCGGTAAGAGATATGAATCTAAATCGTGGACCAATTGAGGGATTTAGATCTGTTCTTAACAGCATTTCGCAATTTGAAAATTACAATAAAATAGTAGTCGTTCCTGTAGATATGCCCCTATTAACAAAAAGCCTTATCCAGCAATTAGTCTTGTGTGACAGTCGGTCAGATGCCATTAAATTTTTTAATTCTACATTTCCTGTCGCTTTTAACAATCCAAAGAAGATATTGCTGGCATTAAACAGGTTAAACAGAGATCTGGAGCAAACAGGAAATTTAAAAAATTATTCTTTTTGCAATTTATATAAAAATATAAATGTAAATGAAATTCATGCAAAACAAAAAGAAAGATTAATAAACACTAATACTCCAGAGGAGTGGGCAAATGCGATTTCAAAGGCAAATCATATTAGATGAAATTGGAAATGATGGACAGGCTAAACTCCATGAATCCAAAGTCCTTGTTGTTGGAGGTGGTGGTCTTGCGCATCCTGTTGTACAGTACCTGATGGCAATGGGAATAGGTATTGTGGGAATTATTGATGGAGATGAGGTTTCGGAGAGCAATCTACATCGACAAGTATTATTTGATGAAGATGATATTGGTAAGAACAAGGCTCAGGTTATAGGAGAAAAGTATAGTCTTAGGAAGGAATTCGGAAAAATTCAAATATACAAGAATTATTTAGATAAAAAAATGGCCCTAGATATTTTTGAAAATTATGATGTTGTTATTGATGCGACAGATAATTTTGAATCAAAATTTTTGATAAATGATACTTGTTGTTTATTTGATAAGCCAATGATTTATGGATCAGTTTCTCAATTTGAGGGACAAGTTGGAGTGTTTTGGAGGTCTCAGGGGCCATGTTATAGATGTTTTATTAAAGATATTCCAAAATCAAAAATTAAAAATTGTGCTGAGGCAGGTGTTGTAGGCGTTTTGCCAGGAATTATTGGTACGATGCAGGCTATGGAAACTCTTAAAGTCTTGCTGCTTGGATTAGTAAATTCTATGAAGCCACTCATTGGCAAGATTTCTACTTTTGATTTTTTAAACAATCAATTTAATACTTTAAATCTTAAAAAAAGAAATGGGTGCTTATGTTCTAGTGTACAAATTATGGAATCAGATATTATAAATTTTAATAAAGAAAGCTTTTGTAATTTATCCACGCAATTTCTTTTAGATGTGAGGGAAGTAAATGAATTTTCTGAATTTCAGATAGAAGGTGTAAAGCATTGGCCACTCAGTAGGATTATTTCTAAAGAATATCCCAATATACCGCGAGAACAAAAAATTGTTGCAATTTGTATATCTGGAACTAGAGCAGAAAAAGCTGTTGTGCTATTAAGGGAAAATGGATTTCGGAACGTTACTTTTACAAGAAAGAGTATTTATGACTATAAGACTAGATAAGAAAAACAGATTGAGATTGTCAAAAGAAGATGTGTTAACTTTAAAAAAAAATAAATCAATAATATGTCATTTTAATATAACAAAGGATATTCGTCTTACTGTAGAACTGGTGATCCAAGAATCACTAAGTCAATCTTATTTGGTATCATCTCAAGACTCTATATGCTTTTATTTAGCAGATAAAGATTTTTTTAGAATCCAATCAGAGTCAAAATTTAATAAACAAAATACTTTGGATGTGGATAATTACTCCATTGAGGTAGATTTTTGGAATAAAGAATATCGTAAAAGGGTAGAGACTGTGCATGGAACTTAGCCTAATTGATTATGGTTTAGTTTGTTTTGGCTTTTTTATTGTAGCAATTGTTTATTCTTCTGTAGGACATGCCGGCGCAAGTGGCTATACTGCCGTTCTTGCTTTTGTTAATTTTTCATCGCTTTTTTTTCGTCCTGTGTCTTTAACCCTTAATATTGTTGTTGGTATAATTGCATTAATTCGTTTTCATAAGGCCAAATTAATACCATACAAGAAGGTTCTGCCATTTGTAATAGGCTCATTTCCATTTAGTTTTTATGGAGCATGGCTTGATGTACGACGAGAAATTTTATTTTTCTTATTGGGATGCATCTTATTTTATACGGCATTAAAATTTATAGTCTCTTTTCAAGAGAAATCAGAAAGAGATCCTGTGAACAATCGCTGTTCATTGTGGCTGGCAGTTTTGATTGGAGCGATGATTGGCTTTATGTCTGGTATAACGGGAACGGGAGGTGCAATATTTTTTACGCCACTTTTATTGCAGTTTAAGTGGGCACAACCTCGAAATGCTGCTGGAATGTCAATACTATTTGTCTTTTTAAACTCGATATCAGGTGTCGTTGGGAGCTATAAAGTTTTGCCGCAAATTTTTACCATAGAATTAATTCCATGGATTATTTTCGTTTGTATAGGATCTATGATCGGAACATTTTTAGGAATAGCAAAGTTTTCAAATACATCTTTAAAACGAATGCTCGGCCTAGTTTTAATCATTGCAAGTATTAAATTTTTTGTAATGGCATTTAAATAAACTATTAAATATAAAATCACATAAACTGGAAAGGTTTATGTGATTTTGTAAGGTGTTTTATTATGGGCAAGTATAACGTAGGTGTACGGTTGTTCCTGCTGGCGGCATAGGATTAAATGTCACAGCGTTGCCATTCACTATTGTTTGAATGGATGTTGGTGGTTGGGGATCAAATGTTGCCGTGACATCAGGTTTTCCGTCTCCGTTAGTATCGACAGGAACACAACTGAGTTGAAACACACTTGGAGCTCTTTGAATAGCCTGTGCGATGGCTTCGACTTCCGCACGATTTGAGTCATTACAAATATTGGCGTGTACTCCACCTGTAGCTTTTACGAGCTTATCATAAATATGAGCAACACGAACGCTTGAGCTTGCAGTACAACCTGGACCTCTGTCACCTGGAGCTTGATAAACGCCATGAACCTTAAATTGTTTTTGTGGCCATTTTTGTTGAATGCTACTAATAATGGTTTGAGGTTGGTTATAGGCTGGTGTACCTGGCAAAATATTACCTTGTCGGTCCACTAAGTTTCCATTTCCTTCATCGTTGTCAGAGATAATCACAAGATTGAATGTGGCATCGTCTCTGAGTTCAGTAAGAGTATCGGGTCTTTCGATAGATTTTAAAGTGGCATGAATAGCCTCTTGGTATCCATGCGCAGGATTTGGGCATAAGTGAGTTCCTGTTTGCACACAAATGGCCTCTGGTCTCATGATGGTGGCAAGAAGATTTCGGCTCGCATTATCCATCATGGGAGTTATACTATATTGATAGGGAACAAGTGCCAGTCCAGATGCTGGAACAGCTCTGTAAAGTATTTTGTTTAATCGACCAGATTGGAACTCTCTGTCTCCAGTAGCATCCGATGTAATAATCATAGCCTTGTAGTCTGTTGATCCAAGTTTTGAAACAAAATTTTGGAAACGATAGGGGATCGAATCGCGCAATAATCCAAACATTGATGATGAGTTGTTTACAACAAACATGATATCGGCTTTTCCATTATCGTCTGTAATAGGGATATCTTGATCATGAATTTTATCGTTGATCATCCATGTGTAGTTAGCAGATCCAGTGTTATCGACGAGATCTGTTGCGACAACTTTAAAGGTATGTTGACCATTGGGTAGATTATAAGAAACCGGACTTGTGCAATCAACAAGTGCATTAGAGTCAATTTGACATTGAACAGATTTTACTCCGACTCCTGCATCAGTAACAGTAAAGGCAAAAGTTGTATCGTGATCTTTAGAGGGGTCTACTGGTTTTTGTGTAATAATAACAGTTGGGCCTTGAGTGTCGACCGTCCAGGAGAAAGATGCCTCTTGGGAATAGTTATGAGCATTATCACGACCCTTGACCTTAAAAGTATGTCGACCATCTCGAGTTATTTGGTATTCTTTGGGAGACGGACACTGCACAAATGGCGCGCCATCCAGAGAACACTCAAAGTAATTGATAGGCTGCCCATTATCTTCTCCAACGAATTCGAAATGAGCCAGAGATTTATTCGTAGGATCATCAGGATGTTGAGTGATACGAACACTTGGAGCAACGGTGTCAATATTAAATGTGAAGTCAATTGGTTGAGATGCGTTTCCTGCATTATCATCGGCATAAAGAGATACTGTATGTTGACCATCTGCTAAAGAAGAAAATGTTTTGTGTGCTCCACATATTTGAAATGGTTTTTGATCTATTTTGCAATAGATACTCTTAACACCACTAAGATTATCAGTAACGTTAAAATCAAAGTTAGCGGTACTGGAATTAGAAAGTGCTGGTGGAGTTGTTGCAAATGCTGCAACAGGAGGAAGATCATCTTCTGTAATGTCATCACTAATACATGGACTTTCAACATCGGCATTTTTAAATTTCACAAAGACATGAGTGAGTTGGTTTCTATGTCCTAATGTCCAAGTTCTGCTTGCTTTAAAAGATTCCCACGAACCACCACCAGAACATTGTGGATCATTTGTTACGTACATTTGATTGGCCCCAGTTGCAGAAAGCTGAAGACCAACATTTGTTGTTTTTGTAAAAAGATCATTGTTATTAATGGTGATAGAAAGTCCTTTAATAGGTTCTGCAACACGAAGTGAAAACTCAAAAAAGTCACTGTTTCCGCAATTATCAACGCCCGTTACAGATCCGAGCCAGTCGCCAAGTTCATGGAGAGATGTTGTAACAGTTGCTCCTTGAAACGTTAATGTTGTAGCTCCCTTTTTTAATATCCAAACAACATTTGTATCTCTTTGAAAGGCCATAGTAAAATTTTGATCTTGTTGAACGGCTGATGGAACGCTAAAGGCAGGATCTAAAGGAGTACACTCTACGCCCGGGTTACCGGCACTTTGCTCTATTTTTGAACCAAACTGAACTTGGCGATCACAGGCCGATAGAAGTAGTGCAATAGAAAAAAACGGGACCATGGTCTTGACAGCGGAGTTAAATAAAATATGTCGCATAGGAGTTCTCCTCTGCAACTATATAAAGCACCTCTTGTGCCAAGCCTTTAAGCCAAAAAGTTAATTAAATTTAAAAAAAGTGATTAAAGATTTGATATTGTCTAAACCTTAGTAGGTTTTTCGTTAAAAAAAGAGAGATAAAAAATCATAAACACTACTATTTTAGAAAAAATTCCTAGACCTTTGACCAAGTATTTTCTTATTTTTTATTAAAAAGTGTAAGAAAATTAAACAATATTTTTTCTTACAAAGTTTAATTTTTTAAAAAAATGTTGAAATATTAGGCGGCAGTTGTCCTTTTAAGCTAGTAAAGAATGAATCTATCAAAAATAAAACAAGACCAAGGTCTGTCAAATATGCTCTCGAGAGAGAAAAGATTTATAAAATAAATTGATATTGCTAGACTCGTTATAGATGAAAAAGACTATTATTTTACCACTGTTCTTTTTTTTAACTTCTTGTGTTCATGAGACAATCAATAAAAATACGCCTCCGCCATTAAAAGCAACTAAGATTCAATATCCGTGTGAAACCTTTTATAGATCTTCAACACTCGTTACGGGTGAATACTCCCGAAAGATGGTTCTAAGCTACAAAGTGCAGGTGAAAAATAAAAAAGGTTTCTTAGATTGTGAAAAACTTGTCAAAGAAGATTTGAATAAGGTGTGTGAGACTGGCCAGTATTCAGGAATTGATTTGCAATTTGTGCCGTTAAATATGAAAAATGTAATGGCCTATAAAAATGGTTCATGTCAGGCACAAGCAGATAAAAGAGACTCTTCTGGTAAGCTTATGTTTGTTTCAGAAAATAAAATGAGACTGCGTAAACAAATTAACTGAGTAGCTAATTTAATTGTGCAAGTTCTGTGCGAGTTTTCTCAACATTTTGTGAAATATTATCTTTTGTAACTCCATAGTAGTCTAGAGATTGAGCAATAACTTCCACTGCTGTTTCAAATTCTGAAACAACAGTGTGAATATTCTTATCCGTATTCATATGGACAGCATTTCGTGCATAAAGCATTCTGAGAATAATTTTAACATCAGGACGAATCTTGCGAACAGCTATGATAATATTTTGAATTTGTTCAGGGAGCCCTGATGCAGTAATAACAATAAGCTTAGCGCTTTCGATATATGCTCTTTCAAGAATTTCTTGTGATGAGGCATCGCCAAATAAAATATTTTTCTCTTTTTTACGATATTTTTTAAATGAGTTGGGATTAAACTCGATGATCATATAGGGGATAGAAAGATTTTTTAAGTTTTTTGCAAGACTTTGCCCTGCAACACCGTAACCAACAATGATTGTATGGTCGATTTTGGGTTCTTTTTTTTCTGTTACAAGAGACGGCTTAGAAACTATAACGGGCAGTCTTTTGGGGAAAAAGGATGCAAAGCGATTGGAGGAACTTAATGAGGGACCGTATTTAAATAAAAGTGGTGTCACTATGAGTGATAAAATGGAAACGGCTATAAAGAATTGTAATTCTTGATCGCTAATAAGGTTTAGCTTAAGGGCCTCATTTGCAATAACAAATGAAAATTCTCCGACCTGACTTACTAAGAGTGCGCTTAAGAGTGCAACAGAATGAGTTAATTGATTAAGGCGGAGAGTCAGATAAACAACTGCTGTCTTAGTAAAGAGAACGAATAATCCGATAAAGATAAATCGTATCCAGTGATCAAAAATAAAACGAGTGTCAAGAAGCATGCCTATAGAAATAAAAAATAATCCTAAAAAGATATCACGAAAAGGAATGGAATCAGATACAACCTGTTTTCCGTAGGGAGATTCAGCTATCAGTAGGCCTGCAACAAAAGCTCCAAGAGAAATAGAAAGATGTAGGACTTCAAACAAATAGGCAGTGCTAAAACAAATAAAAATAAGTGAAAAGAAAAACAGCTCACGGCTATTTGTTCTTACTATTTTATCAAAGATGATGGGGAGATATTTTTTTGCAAATATCAAGAGAACAGAAAGTATGAGAATAATTTTAGTCACCCAAATAACAAAAGATTTGAGATGAAACGGAGAGCTTTCAAGCCCCAGGGTATCTGTCCCAGATAATGGACTGAGTAGTGGCAGAATCATGAGCATAGGGATAACGAGAAGATCTTGAGAAAGAAGAATACTCATTGCAGAAGAGCCATGAAGGGTTTCGAGTTCACGATTTTCAGAAAGCAGTTTTAAAACGACAGCAGTGGAACTTAGTGAGAGCAAAAAACCCCAAACAAGACTTTCCGAGTTACCCTTTGCAAGAAAAGCCTTACAGAACATAAAGACGGCAAGGATAGTGAGTAATACTTGGACGGCACCAATAAAGAAAAATGATTTTTTATATTGATTGAGCTTTTGAAAAGAAAACTCAAGTCCAATTGTAAATAGCAAAAAGATCATTCCAATATCTGTAATAATTTGAGTTCCAGGAAGAGAGGAAACAAGTCCCAATCCATGGGGACCAATAATGACTCCGGCGCCAAGAAATCCTACAAGTGTTGGGATACGAAAAATATTGAATATTGTAACAATCACAACGGCAAGGCCTGCAATGACGAGGAGATCTTTGAAGTATTCGTGTAACATGTTTATATTATTAAAATAAATAAGGAATCCATCAAGGTCTTTTCTTGATTTATTTTGAAGAATCTGGATAATGACGGGTATGCAAAAAATTGTGCTAACAGGAATCAAGCCTACAGGAAAAGTTCATATAGGAAATTATATCGGTGCTATACGCCCGGGTCTGAAAATGATTGAGGAAAACCCTTATCAATCACTTTTTTTTATAGCAGATTATCATGCTCTCACCTCTACACCTGAAAAAGATGAACTTAGAGAGTTAACCTACGATGTTGCAGCAACATGGATAGCCTGTGGTCTTGATCCTAAAAAAAGTATTATTTATCGACAAAGTGATATTCCTGAGATTTTTGAGATCATGTGGATACTTTCTTGTTTTAGTCCCAAGGGACTTATGAATCGCGCCCATGCTTATAAGGCTCGTGTTCAGTCCAACGAAACACAAGGGAAAATGGATTTCGATGCTGGAATCAATGTGGGACTTTTTCTTTATCCTGTTTTGATGGCAAGTGATATTCTAACCTTTGATACTGATATTGTTCCTGTTGGAGAAGATCAAATTCAGCATATCGAGATAGCACGAGATATTGCGGGAAAGGTGAACCATCATTGTCGATCACAAATTCTAAAGATTCCGGAGTTTTCTGTTCAAAAAGAAACAAAAATTGTCCCAGGTCTTGATGGTCAAAAAATGAGTAAAAGTTATGACAACACGGTCCCACTTTTTTGTGATTCAAAGAAACTAAGAAAACTATTAATGAAGATTAAAACAGATTCTTTGCCTCCCGAGGCTCCCAAAGAAACAAAAGACTCTGTGATATTTCAACTCTACAAAGAATTTGCAACGTCAGAAGAAGTTGCAGACCTTGCACAAAAGTATCAAAGTGGAATTGGTTGGGGAGAAGCCAAGCAAATTCTTTATGAGGCCATAGACAAACACATAAGCCCTATGCGCAAAGAGTATGAAGGTCTCATCCATGATAAGCAGGAATTGGATAAAATTTTAAACGACGGCGCGGCAAGGGCAAGAGAATCGGCAAAAATTGTTCTCAAGAGACTGAGGTCAGCCCTTGGTCTAGCTATCTAATTTAATCCCTATAATAGAAGATTAAAATTCAAAGCAAGTAAGACAAACGTCTAGTTTTAGTTAGACCTTGTTCCTAAGTTTTAAGTCTAGGTAAGGAAACTCCGAATATTTTTTATACCAACCTTGGTATTGGAGGCTGGTAAGAAATTTGGAGTTTTCATGATAAAGAACGTATTCATATTTTTATCATTTCTCACCCTAGTATCTTGTGGTTCGCAATCGGAAAACGAGACAATCAATACGACCAAGAAATTTTCTGAAGTGACAGCATTTAATCCACAAACAGGACAGCCTCTTACCATTGATGATCTATCAACGGATCTTTTTACAAATGATATGGACGGAGAAGGTGGCGCAATTTTGGAAAATTTTGAACAGACAAATGGTATTAGTGAAACAGGCGAGGTTTTAAAAAGGGCTCAAGATTCTCTCCTGTTTGGATGGACTCCAACGGGAGAATATAACTCATACATATCACCACAATGTCATTACGAAAAATTAAATAGGATTATTGCGAGCGAAACCGGAGGAGCACAGGGGCTGGCGAGAAGTGTTCAGTCTTGGCAACAACAGTGCGAAGAGCAACTTTCTAGGGGGCACACTAATAATATAGGTATTTTATTGCAATTTGATAATGTCAATTATGATCTAGTCCGTAATGATATTAAAAAGCTTCAATTTGAATTTGATAATAATGAAGTTGTAAAAGGTCTTTTAGCTTTAAAACCAGGAAAGCGTCCTCTTGTTATTTTTCAAACAGGGGTTTTTGATGACGCCAAAGATGGAGGGGTTGTTCGTAATTATTTTATGAACTTATATGATGAAACGCCCTTTAGTGTTTTGGTCTTGGGAAGTAATACGGGAGTGGAATACGTTAAGACAAATCACAATCTCACAATGGGCGGTTTTGATGAAGGAAGACAAATTGTTAAAATTGCTCAAATGTTATCAGAAGATCCTCTTTATAAAGACAGAATTGAGGATATTCACGTTGTTGGCGTAAGCCTTGGTAGCAATAGTGCTCTGTTTTCGAGCCTCTATAATTCCTACGAACCAGAAGGTTTATCGAAAATAAAAAGTGTTCTGGCGTTTTGCCCTGTGGTCAATCTTAAACCGACCATGGAAAGTGTTTATAAGAATACACCACGTGGAATTTTTTATGGGATTTTAACAAATCAAGTTTTACAAAAAGTATATAATGATGTGCCAGGGCTTTCTCAGCTCTTAAGGCCAAGTTTATTTTGGACCAACCAAGAGATATTTCCTGCTATTACAAATCTTGCAGTAAGGTCTTATAATCAAAAAACAAGGGATATTCCATGGGGGATGGCACCATTTCAAAATACACAGATATCTAATATTGATGGTGTATGGGATTTTAATAATTTTATCTCTTATGCAGAACAAGTGACAACGCCGACACTGGTTGTTTATGCCAAGGATGATCCTTTAGTTAAGCCAAGTTTTAATTCTATTGATCTGTCTCAGAGTTTAAGCGGTTGGAATTCAAATATTGGGGTTTTATCCTTTGATAATGGAAGTCATTGCGCATTTAACTTAGGTGAAAGTTGGCCTACGGTTTCCAACCTGATCCGCAATTATATTCTTAAGAATTCCTCTTATCAAAGTACATCATTGCAAGATGTGGTTTTAGAACCTGATATTCCTCAAAAGAGTCTTAGGGAAAGACAAAAAATTACAAAATATGTTTTTTCTGTCAAAGCCAAACAAGAAGCTATCAACGTAAAAGTGAGTGTCTTTGATGGGGATTCCATTGCCGTAGGCAACAGCCGCTGTCGTATTTATGACAATTACAATGGACCTGAGAGCTGTTATCAGAGTTATAGTTATAGTTTTGATATTCAGAAATTTTCTACTGTTGGCGTAAACACTCCTCAAAATGACTTCGAGGCTCAAAGGCTGGGGCGATGGCTCAACACAAGAGCAAGCCTTGTGGATCAAGATGGAAGTCTTGTCTTGGGGGGAAGCAGATGGCCTGCTGGTATAAAGTTTCACGGTCAATTTGATCACTCACCATAGAACAGCAGAAAGTTGTGAAGTATTTTTTGTTAAAAATATTTCACAATTAAATTATCTGTTTATTTATTGATATTTATAACAGATGATATCTGTATATATGTCGAATAGTTTTAAAGCAAAAGTCTTAAGTTCTATTAAAAATGTTGATAGTCACATTCAAAACTTTGTAGATAAAACATTTCCTCAAAACTTAACACTCCGTTATATCATTGGGCTTGCGATTATTGGGCTTTTGTCAATTTGTGGGCACATACTGATTCAATACTCACTTGTTAAACTAGAATCGGATGAAAAGATCATACGCCTTATCGATAATCAAAGTGATGACTCTGAACGTTTTTACAGAGAGGTGCTTCACATACAAACAATTTCTAGGGAGTCTGATTTTTATCGACAGATAGAAGTTTTAAAAAAAGATAGCGCAGAAGTTGTGAATCAACATAGAGAGATTATTGAGCGTATTAACACAACCTATTGGTTTCTCAATAGGCTCCCACAAGATATTGTACAATTAAACTATCAATTAATAGAAGCCTTTGAAAGACTGGATGATGCTTTTGGAAGACTGAGTGATGTTCACTATTTTTCAGATCCACAAATGTACGTTGATGACCGTCTTATATTATCATTTCTAAGAAGAGAAGAGCGCTATCGGCAAGTTCTTGATAAGTTAACAAAAAGGTATGAGCAAAATACAAGCCAGGCCATTGTTTATTTTAATAGATTAGAGATTACATTTCTGTTCATGACAATTTTGGTTTTGCTTTTAGAGGGGCTTTATATTTTTAGACCGGCAGTTAGAAGGGTTTATGCTTCTTTAAGGCTAAGAACCGATTTCTTAAGTAAAATGAGTCACGAGATCAGAAACCCTATGAATTCTATCATAGGTATGACCCAGCTCCTGGGTAAAACAAAGTTGAATCAGCAACAAAAAAGCTATGTGCGAATTTTAGAGAATTCGGGTTTGGGTTTGTTGGAGATGCTAAACGATCTTCTTGATTTTTCAGAATTAGAATCAGGAAAATTAAAAATTAGAAATACCCAAGCGGATCTTTATGCGATTGTAGAAAAGGCAATAGATCTTGTGACGATTCGAATACAAGAAAAGGATCTTGAATTTATACTTGATGTGAATGCTGATGTTCCTCTTGTAGTCGAAACAGATCCGATACGGGTTCAACAAGTTTTAGTGAATTTATTATCAAACGCAGCAAAATTTACTGAAAAAGGTTACATCAAACTTTCTGTGCAAAAAAGAGAGTTAAATCATTTATCCTATATTCAGTTTTCTGTCACAGATACTGGGGTGGGAATAGAGACGTCCAAAATCGAATCTATATTTGAAAGTTTTGTTCAAGAAAACTCATCTGTAAAAAGAAAATACGGTGGAACAGGACTTGGTCTTACTATCGCTCGGGAGATTGCGAGTCGTTTAAAGGGCAAAATTGAAGTTCAAACTCAGAAGGGGGCAGGGAGCACCTTTCGATTCTTGATTCCGAGCACTTTATCAGATCAGCCTAAGACTTTATTGGACTATGTTCCAATTCGTCTTGAAAGAGCAAAATATTTACTCGTTGATCAGCATGAAGAGGCTAGAAATTCACTTAAAAAACTTATTGAAACACAACCCATCGAGTGTACGGCCCTTGGAGAGCCAGAACATTTTCAAGAAGTCATTCAACTTATTAAAGTTAAGGACTTTGAAAAGATTATTCTCGATGCCAAGACTTTTGGACCAAAGCTCGAAGATTTTCTGATATATTTAAGACAGGCACATATTGATCTAAGAAAAGTTTGTATTTTATTTAGTTATATACACGCAAATTATTTATTTTCATTGCTGAATAACTATGGTGTGCGTTTCTTTTTTCAAAAGCCAGTTAAACCCATTGAGTTCTTAAATTATTTAAGTGGCCATCTTCAAGATTCAGAATGGGATCAAAAAGAAAACAAAGAATATGTCCTGACCTCAACGCAGCGATATAAAATCCTTGTAGCAGAGGATTCAGCGGATAATAGACTTTTGCTTAAGTTGTTTTTAGAAAAATTTCCTGTGGATACGTATTTTGCAGAAAATGGCAAAATCGCAGTCGAGCTTTTCAAACAGCAAAAATTTGATGTCATATTTATGGATATTCAAATGCCAGAAATGGATGGTATTACGGCAGCACAGATCATACGTAATACAGAAAAAGAAGAGAACCTGCAAACCATACCCGTACTTGCTTTTACGGCTCATAAACCGGAAGAGATCTTTATTGATGGTAGAAATGATTTATTTACTGATTTTGTTTTAAAGCCCATTACAATTGACAAACTTAGGCAAAAATTAACGCAATATCTTAAATTTGAGGAAGTTGAACTTGCAGTAACGCCAAAAAAAGATCCCATGGACGTCACAGATCTCATACCAGCCTATCTCGAACGTCGGAGCCAAGAGATTATTCAAATGAATGATCTCTTAGAAAAAAATGATTATCGAATGTTAAAAAGAATCGGGCATCAGCTTAAGGGATCTGCAAAAAGCTATGGATTTGAAGATCTTGGAAATTTAGGTAGTGAGCTCGAAAAGGCCTCAGAAGAAGGTAAGTTTGATTTGGTGAGATCTGTTGTTGATAAGATATCTCAAAAAGTAATAGAGTATAAAAGAAGTCCCATAAATTGATTTATTATGTGAACTATTTTTTTGTCTCTGATTGAGAAAATTATGTTAAGAATTCTTAACTTTTACGTCTGAGATATTCTATTACCAACACATTTCATTTTTATAGAGGATCACCGTTATAAATTATGTCATCCTGTCGATAGGTGGTAGGAATAAAAGGAGGCGGGTATGGAAGCAACACAAACAACAATCAAGTCAGATAAGGCATTTCGACAAGCGCTGGAAAGTTATTTAAATGTTCAGGAGTATAGGCCAAAAATTTTAATAGTCGAAGATGATTTGGACATGGTGGATTTGTTAGAAAAGATTTTGTTGTCTATCAACCCAAGTGCTGAGGTGAGTTGGTCTTCGAGTGCAGAGGAGGCCTATTTTAGACTTTGCAGCCAAAAGATAAACAACTGGGATAGTCCATATGATCTTATTATTGCCGATGTTTTTTTAGATGGAGAGGAGACGGGTTTGGATTTATATAGAAAAAGTTTGGGATTATATCCGGGCATTCCATTTATTGCGACGTCAAGTACATCCATAGAAAAGTTTTATACAAAATATGGGTTTAATAAAATTCCAATATTCTTATCTAAACCTATTCAATATTCTGAGTGGAAACAGGTCTTAAAAGATCTCATTTAATCTCGGATATTACGAAATAGGTAAAAGGGAGGGGGATTCCCTCCCTTTTTTATCCTTTAAACTGCATGGATAAACTTTTAAGAGGTTGGTTAAACTTATCTGGGATTTTGATAAGACTGCCTTCTTGAAGAATGACATGAATATCAAGATTTGCAGCCCTTCTTAAAAGTTGTTCTTCATCGCGAATTGGGAGCCACTCATACAAGAAATAATACACTGGCTGCCATAATGAAACCCAAACAAGAAGCTCAAGGCCTTCTCGAATGTAGGTTGAAGAAAAACTTTCCTTATGTAATTTTTCATCTAAGTAAACAAATGCCAAGAGGAAGGAGAGGCCAATTAACAAGGCTCTCAAGGCAATGTAGAGGTGATTTCTTCTTTCCTTTGATTTCATTTCTGCCTCGTAATCAAAATAATTACGAATTGCTTCTGTAATACTAGAAGGGCTTTGTAGGGAATATTGCCCGCCTGTCAGATAAACCCTCAACTGTGTGGGCTGATCATCGGGTAGTTCTTGAAGGGAGGTTAAGATATATCGAGCAGCATCTTCATCAAGATCTTTTTCTCGATAAGGTGCTGGATCTCGACCATCAAAAAGATGATCAGGAGTTTTAATACTCATTTCGATGATGCTTTTACCTTCAATTTTTTTGTATCTTTTTGATACTTTTCTTGGTTTTTTAGAGTTAACCATAGGACACACTCCACGCTATAGATTATAACAATACAACGATCCTTGCTAGTTTAGCCGTTGCACACGATTCGAATTTGCTAGAATTGACTGAATTGAAGTGCGGCCGCTAACCGCAAGAATAGATCTTATATTTTAGTAGAGAGAGTTTCATAAACACACCCCAGACGACATCTACAGGATATCACAAATGAATATGGTTTGTGAAGTCTGGTCTCGTCTTGAGATTTGTTGCCAACGTATTTTATTTGTTTTTAAATTTAAAATAACAAAATAAATTTTTATTTAAAAACAAATCTATAAATCAAAGAGAAAGATTTAATAACTAAAATAAGAATACTAAAATCTCATAAAGTCACAATAAAATTTTGTATTTTTCGTTTTATTTTGAGAATAGACCTTGGCAGGTTATAGGCTCATTGTAAAAGGCATTTTTTTCGTTAATATCATAACTAAAAAGTCGGGTTGTCGTAAAACGGACTGCACTTTTCATGAGATCAAAAGAAAACTTTGATATATAAAATGCACCAACGCCAGAAAGTTTTAAAACGATCCAGGTGTCATGAATGAGGCCGGGTAAAACTCCTAAATAAAAAACGGGAATTTTATGGCCATTAAGTGTTAAGAGTTTGTCATTTCCTTTGAGTTCTTCTTCAATCTTATTTCCCTGAGTATCCTTACGAACACCAAAGTATTTTTGTCGATAAGCAGTTAAGCGCAAGAGATAATTGGCCTCGTTCCAGTCTTGTCGAAGTTTGTATCTCTCTTTGTAATCTCTGGATTCTGCATACTTCATGACATAATAATGAACAATAGGAATAGAAAATAAAAGAGCAGCTCGTGAATAAGTAAAGTCAAAAGCTAATATTGAAAATAAAGAACTTTTAAAAATAAGATCTGCCATTTTAAAGACGTTACTATAAAGATACCACTTTTGCTGATCAATAAAAGATTTATCAACCTGGGTATTGAGGGTTCCGTAGTTGATTGGGTAAATATTTTTTCCATTATTTTCATCAGCACGAGGCTTTGCAATCCACCATGTTTTTCCAAAGTTAGTCACAATACCATTGGTTAAATTGACAAAGTTATTATTTAAAGCCTCTTTAGAAAATGAAAAAACGGCATTAAAGCCGTGAAGACCTACGCTAAAAATATAATTAAAAAGAGTACTGTTAACGAAGGACTTAAAAAGAAAAATCTGACGATCCTGATTGAGCATGGTAAGATTGCGATAAGTTGGAGTTATGCCAAGAGCAACGGCCCAGATGGCAACAAGAGCAAGTCCTACAGGATCAACAGAGTGAAGGGTTGTTATAACTCCTTGTGTGATTCCCTCGTGCGTAAAGCTTTTTAGAACCTCTGATCCATTTTGTGCAATTTGTGCTGCTGCATAGATGTATCCCTGACCAATCATAGAAAATTGTGCAACATAGGAATCACCTGTACGAAAGGTATTGAGCCGTTTTAATCCACTTTCATTATCCCAATATTCCCAATTTAAACGAGGAGTTTGATAAATGCTCATCCAATAATTTTTAATTTTTCCAAGTGTGGAGAGTTTTTGATAACTCACATATTCTTCACGGGATGAGATCTTTTTGCCATCATGAACCAAAACAATGGTGTCAATTCCTGCACCTTCGGCCTCATTTTTCCCATAATATGTTTTTTCGATTTTATTATCCTTTGCACTTTGAATAAATTCTTCTGCAAGTTGTCTTTGATCAGAGGGATCCATTTCGCTTAAATCAGGAAAAGGATTGATTTCTGCATCAACAATGGGAGGTCGCTTGGACATCATGCGAATTTTGGCAATATATTGTTGCAAGATAGCTTTTCGTGAGGTGCGCCTTCTTTGTTCTGCATAATATTCGCGATCACTCATATAAGATCGTTCTTGAGCTGTTATTTCGTCAATGGGATTAGCCGTTGTATCAAAAGAAACAATAGCCTTATTAAGGCGATATAAAACAAATTTTGTCACAATGGGGCTATCTTTATCAACACCAAGGGCAGTGAATTCGACTTTCCCTATGTTTGGGATAACGACCTTTATCTCTTTATCTTGATCACGTGAACGAATTTGCTTGGCAATATCTTCAGGGGAAAGTGTTTGTTGTAATTCTTTAATTTTTTCTGCTAAGACTTTTTCTAATAAGAACATGTCCAAAAGTGCACGTGCCGGCATATTAAAATATTTTTCTATGGCGGCTTGTTCTTCGGGAGAAAAGGGAAGCTCTTCTTTGAGAAGCTGAGGAAGATCGACATTCAGGAGTTGAGAAGTATTCAGTGTATAATGATTTTGCGGATTATCTTGAGCTAAAACAGCAACAGGCAAAAAAATAAGTTGTAATGAGATAATAAGATTTAAGAAACCTTTTACTCCACTTGCCCCAGACATGTACCGCCCCTAAAAAGATTTAAAACTTGTGAAATATTACATGATTACTTTTAAAACTGAAAGAAAAACCATACCCGGCTGAAAAGATAATCTCTTCTAAAATAAACCTGAAAATGATGACCATTATTTGTAAAAAAAACCTAGTATTAGTTACTCAAAGAGTCTTTTACAGGCAAGACCTGTCATAGGGTCTTTGGATTCTTGAGATGAATCTTGGTTATTACGAGGTCTCAAAACGGAATCATAAGCTTTTATAGAGTAATAGGCAAATTGACGGAGAGTCCATTGGCTGATTTGTTTTCCGGCAGTTAAAACGGCAGGGATAACTCGCATGTAATAAGCAATATTTTTATCTACGATAGAGTAAGTCAGATGAAGAGGAATGGTGATCGGAGAAAAAAGAATAAGGGGGCTTTTAGATTGTGTTGTTTTTTCGTACAGATGAGTCATCATTTGATTTACGCGTTTGTTTAAAGTGATATCGTTCCATCTCTGTAATTCAAAATTTGCTAAGGCCGAAATTCTTTTAGCAAAGGCATGATTTTGGCCTAGTAATTCATTAATTTTTTTTGCATAGGCGAGTTTATAACGAATTTGATACATTTCTCCCAGTGGACCTAAAAGAGCATAGGCAATATGTCCTATGGGAACAGCAAAGTGAAAACTAAAAAGGCTAACGGTTGCCATAAAACCAAATCGAGATAAAAGTCCCACGGGAGTTGAAATCAATTGTGGGAGTTGACCTTCAAAATTGGTTCGGGGAATTGAAGTGTCCCACAAAAGTCTTTCGTTTTCTCCGGTTTGAGGATTTGCCTCGTGAGTGACAATCCATGGGAATTTGATTTTAACATCGGGAAGAGTAAATTTAAAAAATTCCTCCCATTTTTTAGGTTCGTATGGTCTTACACGAGAAAGCTCAATACCCTTTCGAACATATTTGAGCATATCAAAAGTAGTTTGCGACATTTCAAATTCGGCAAATTGATTTACCCGCCAAGGAGCTTTAATCTTAAAATAGGGAATTTGAAGAGTTCCTTCTGCTTCGCCTACTTTAGCGCGAAAGCGAGGAGTTTCTTGCATGGATGTTTTTGAGGAAGATTTAATAGATTGATTAATTAAAATATCGGCATGGGTTTTAATTGCTTTCCAATCGGTGTTGCCATAGGCATCAAAGAAAGAAAGAGAAGCTGAAGATTCTAGATTGTATTGATAGGACTGTGAAATTCCTGTACTCCAGTTTTTAATAAATCGAACAGCCTCGTTTCCTCGATAAACAAAATTTTGCCAGGTGCGACTCAGAACACCAAAAGTTAAACTCCATGTAAAGGAGATGCGAGCCACATCAAATGGAGTAAGGCTTTGAGGAAGAGAGGCAGGAAAAAGATTGGCAGTAAAGTAAGAAAGAGCTCCAAGACCAATACCAAAAGAAAGTCCCATAAGATAATCACCTGTTAAAAGAACACGAAACTTTTTTAGTCCATGACTCTTTTGCCAAAGATTTTTGTCATAGGCAGGTTGTTCCCAGATAGTTCTCTGCAGATCTTTCCAATATTCTAAGGAGGTTTTGGGTTGTCTTTGTATTGTGCTTTTTCCTGTGATTTGTCCTGACCGACTATTTAAACCAATAATCATTAGGGATTCATTGCCATCAGACTTTTGACGTAATTCTTCCTCTTCGCGAGCGAGTTCACCAAGAATTTGTGGAATAGATTGAAGTTTTGTTTTTGTTTTTTTAGGAATATCAATAGTAAATTTAGAAAGATCAACCCATGTTTGAAAACCTTTATCTAGAACTTTTTGAAACCATTTTTTTTGAACGAGCTCATCAAGAGGGGATTCAAGAGTTTCTTGAACCTGTTCTTGAATTGTGTTTTCTGTGACAAGATTTTCCTTTTGGCTTTGTTGGGGAGAAACATCAAGCTCAGTTAGCGGAGAATATTCAAGTTGTGGGTTCCACTCACTCATGAGCATACGTGACCAAAGAACTCTTAACTTTTTAATAAGAAGACGACGATACTTAATTTCATTTGAAATTTGTTCTGAAGATAATCCCTGAAAAGGCCCATAGAGTTTTAAGAGGCCCGTGCGATCTGCTCGTTCAAAATTAAGAAGTTCTTGATAATCAATTTGGCTAGTATCAAAAAAGAGAATGGACATTTTGAGTCCATTATGGCGAACCTTAGTGATAATAATGGGCTTATGATTGTATCCGATATCTAAAACAATAGGCTCTGCTTTTCCAATATGTTCATTTTCGTATTCGATATTTTCTGAATCTTTTCTTTTCTGCAGAATTTCAATAATTCTGTCAGATCCTAATTTTTCCTCAGCCTGTTTCATTTTAAGATACAGATTTTTAAAGAGAAACATGATCTCAAGAGTGTACTGTGTTGGAAGTCCTAAATAATTTCGGACTTGTTCTTCATCTTGGGGAGAAAGAGTCTGGCGTCCAATGGCTGATTCGGTAACATCAATTCCTGGTAAATTTTGTGTGGGATCAGGGATCATTTGTGCGCGCACGGGGAGTGACGAACTAAGAAAGCTTAAAAGAGTTATAAGCCAAATAAGTCTATGACTTGTATTCCTCACCCGAATCATGTGTATATTTTAATTGAATGTGACGATTTCTTCAATAAAAGCGGGGGGTTGTGTCTTTTTTACTTAAATTGTCTAAAGTTTCATCGTTTTGTAATTTTAGATCAAAAAAACGGTGTCTTTACTTGCTTCTTAAGAGGAGAAATGGTCTCCTCGCAGGGTTGTTTTGAGTTTTTCCTTGCTTAGTTTGAGGCCACCGGAATAGGCATTGCAATAAGGTCATTTTCGATTTCCTCAGCTGCATTTAAGTTTTGAGCCATGATTGATAAATCTTGCATGTATTTCACATAGTGTTTCATAACGTTTTGAACATATTCCTTAGGATTAAGATTGGCACGGAGGTTTTGTCTGAGTTTTGTAGCTCCCATATTGTAAGCAGAAATATAATGACGACTATTTTTATCAAAACGATTTCGAAGATTACTTAAGAAGAATGTTCCAATTTTGATATTGGTAGCGGGATCTTTTAAATTGAGTTTCTTTACAAGATGATATTTTTTATTTAGCCACTGAGCAGTTTCTGGGCGAACCTGCATCAAGCCAACTTCTTTTACGGTACCAATTTGATCAGGGTTAAATGAGGACTCTTGTTGTATGACCGCAGTTATAAAAAGAGGATCCATATTATAACGATTGGCCTCTGTAATAATAGCAGTTGCGATTTTACTTGCATTTTTCTTATACTTTTTGGGCAAGCCTTGAGAAGCTAAACTTAAAACGTACTCTGCAATCATTTGATCAGCCTTTGAGCTTTCTGAAACAGATGATGGAATCCGAGTTTTTCCCATAAGTTCTTTTTGATGATTCAAAACTGAGTGCATATCTACCAAAGGGAGTTGTACGTTTGTTGTATTGGCTTGCTGATATGGAAATAACAGCGTTATTAAAACGAATCTTAAAGTAATTAAAAATACCTTTTTCATAACCACCCCTTACATCCTTGATACAGACATAGAGTGCAAGGCGAATGCCAAAATGTAAGTGGTAGAAATAACAATAGATTCCCAATTTTAGAAGCTTAAAATGACATTAGAAGATTTCGCATTGGCATCTGTATAAAAGTTCATCTGTCTTAATTTGAGAGGTAAAAACGACGGCAGTTTTTTTGCAAGAATGAGTCTTAATTTGAGTCATCATCAATTAAAAAATCAGGGATGTTTGTAAAAGCAATTCGTTGAGGTGCGGCTTCTTTAACTTGATGGAGTCCTCCGAGATAGACGAGATTTTTACCGTATTTTAAATTGAGGTGATCCATGGCATGGGAAAGATGAATTCCCTTTTGATTGTCGAAAAAAGAGAGAGTTTTTTGATGTGTTGAAATTAAATTTGAAAGAACAAGAGAGACCTTAAAGGGTTGTCCAGAGGGTAAATTAGCCCATACAGATTTTAAGATTTTATTAAGAGTGAGATCGTCTTGACATTCGTGTATGGAAACTTCATTTGACCACTTTTTTTGATTGGTGTAGCGAACTGAAATATAAAAGTTCTGAGCCCATGCATCCATTTTACGTAATTGAAGAGAGGCTTTAGACAGAAGTTTTTGGGCGACTTGAAAGGCTCCTTCCTGTGATCTTAAGTGAGGAGGAAGGACATGGGATCTCGAAATTGATTTTTGAATATCGGATTTGTCGTCATGAAAATCTTCACATCTTATCCAGCGGTAGAATTTTTCGCCAACAATTCCGCCCCAAATATGATGCATTTTTTTTAAGTCTTGCTGGTAAAGGTCTTGCATAGTGAGAACACCTTGTTTTAAGAGGCGTTCTTCCATTCGAGGCCCAATGCCGGGCAAATCTCGTGGCTTGAGTGTTAAAAGTTTTTCTTTGAGATTTTCTCTGGTAAAAACAGTAAGTCCTTTTGGTTTTTGAAAATCACTTGCAACCTTAGATAAAAACTTATTAGGTGCAAGACCTATGGAGCAATGAAGCTCTCTTCCAACTTTATAGATAGCTTGACGAATCTCGTTAGCTAACGAGATGGCATTATCAAGAGTTTGATCTCGACCACCAAGTCGACAAGCCATCTCGTCAATGGATAAGACAGAGTGAACGGGATGACAGCTTTCAACGGCTTGAACGATCTGATGATGATACTGGCCATAAATTTTATGATTACCAACTACAAATATAATTTGTGGACATAGTTTTTTTGCGTCACGAACAAGAGTTCCAGTTTTAATACCAAAATTTTTTGCTTCATAACTTGCAGCAAGACAAGATGTGGTATCCACAAGGCTTGGTACGACGGCGATAGGCTTTCCTCTTAATTTGGGATTAAGCTCCTGTTCCACAGAAGCAAAGTAAGAGTTGATATCGACAAAAAGCCATTGAACAGTTGACATAAATCCTTTGTAAAAAGTTTTAAGCAAATCAGAATAATCATTTAAGATTCTAACGAATAGCTACAGAAAAAAGAAAAAGTATTTTATAACACGTCGTTTCGATGCTGTGTTGTGTGAATTGACTGGGGTGATGCAGACGGGCATCCTGAATTTGAGATCGATTGAAATACTAAAACCTGTGGAGGTTTTGTGCAGTCGGTTTTCAATAATAATAATAATAATAATAATAATAATAATAAGCGTTTTATTTTTATTTGTTTTTTAGCCTGTGTAGTTTCTTATTTTAGTGTGTTTATTGCAAAGATTCTTTTACTTGCAATAAGTCTTTTTACCAATGTCACTCTTAATACTTTTCTATGGAGAAAAGTTGTTAATCCTTAGCGAATCCTGATTGGAATATGGGATCGCAATATCTCCCCGTTGCGGAAAGTCCCATAGCGTATAAAAACCGAGAGCGATATCCGATGACATAAGGTTTTGAAGCAAGGTATTCAATCTCATTTATGCAAACGTAATAATTAACAGCATCAGGAGATACGGAAGCGGGGGAAAGTGGTGCTGGAGCGACACATGATTTTCCGGTTGGGTGGGCACCTCGAACAACAAGTTTTGTAGAAAAAAATAAGGCGCCAGTAAATGTGTATTCTGTGCCGTTACCACAAAAAATAAGAGGTTGATTTAATTGTCCAGGGTTTCCGGTAAGTACTTTTTTAGTTTCCAACTTTGCACAAGAGATAAGAAATATACTGATTAAAATAAAAATAATTTGATTCAAAAAGAATTTATAACAGAACATCAAATCCTCCCGGATTTTTTTATCCCACGACACTTTTACATAATATTTCTTTATAAAAAGTCAATAATTGTCTCAGTATGAGACCTATTTTATTAAATACAAGGAAGAATTTACCGATAAAAGTGTTGGAAAATAAGAAGCTAAAAGTGGAGTTGAAAAATGAGCATGATAGCACGCTATAAGAAGAAGGGTGGATTTCTTCAGCTTTTAAATCTGATAGAGACATGTGGACCACAAAAGCAAGATAAGTTTCTTAAAATGATTGAAGAAGAAGATGCCAGATGGGCAGATGCCGTTCGTTTAAAACTTTTAACAATGAAGCGTATTACATCTTGGGATGACAATTCAGTTGCAGAACTTGTTGTTGGGCTTATGGATCTCACTTTAGCAACAGCAATAGCAGGACTTGATCAGTCAGCTCGTGATAAGATTTATAAGATGATGGATCACTCTCGTAAAAGAAGGATTGAAGATCTTATCGAAGAGAAAAAGCCAAATGCAGCTGAAATTTCAACGGCGTTTATGCAAATCATTACAGAAACAAGAAAAATGATCACAGAGGGAGTTTTACTCATAGACAAAGTTGATCCCGATTTAATAGTAAGCTCAGAGTTTGAGGATTCGATTTTAAACGGTATGCCGATTGTTAAAGTTTCAGAAGAGATGGGTTTAAAAGTAACACCTCCTGTAGATATAAGTGCAGCTTCAAATTCAGGCGTGGCAACATCTAGTCAAAAGAGCGAAGTGGAACAACTAAAAAAAATTGTTTCACAACTAACTGTTGAAAATCAAAAATTAAAAGAAAGAGTTGTTGTTGCAGAAAACAAACTCTCTCAAATTAAAAAAATAGCTTAAAGTCTCTGAGTATTTGCTAAAACGTGGGTTATACAGGCTGTTAGTTTTTTTGCAAAATCGATATGAATAAATTCGTTGGGGCCATGAGCATTAGAGTTTGGTCCTAAAACTCCTGTGATAATAAATTGGGCCTTTGGATATTTTTTTCCAAGCATTCCCATAAAAGGAATAGAGCCGCCTTCACCCATAGCAAGGGCTTCTTTTTTGTAGAACTTTTGAGAAGCCTCTTGGATAAGCTTTTCTAACTCTGGTTTTGTAGCCGGAGCATTCCAACCGCTGGCGGCATCTTCGACATAAAACTCAACTCTAGAGCCATATGGTGGATTTTTTTCTAAAATTTTCTTTAAAACTTTTGAAGCCTTTTGTGCATCAAGTGTCGGAGGAAGTCTTAAAGAAAGTTTGAGCGTTGTGTAGGGCCTTAAGACGTTACCTGCTTTTTCTATAACGGGGAGGCCTTCGGCGCCTGTGACGGAAAGGGCCGCTCTCCATGTTTTGTTTAGAAGAAGTTCTTTAGGACTTCCTTTGTTGGGTTTTGCTTTGCCTGCAAAGGGGAATTTGGAGTAAACGGTTTTGCCGAGAGCTTTTGCTGTTTTGTCAGCTTGTTTGAGGCGATCTGCTGGAATTTTAACTTTAAAGTCTTTAACAAAAATTTCGCCAGTTTCAAGTTTTTCAATTCGATTTAAAAGTTGCCTTGCAATTCGAAAAGAAGAGGGCGCAACACCACTAGCGTCTCCTGAGTGAACCCCCTCATTTAGGATATCGACTCTTAAGGTGCCGCTCACAAGCCCTCTTAAAGAGGTTGTCGTCCAAAGCTGCTTGTAATTTCCAGCACCTGAATCCAGGCAAATGATAAGATTTGGGGTTCCGAATTTTTCAGAAAACTGGTGAAAATAAAAGGGAAGATCTGTGGAACCACTTTCTTCACAGAATTCAATAACAACTTTAATATTGGGTCTTGAAACTTTTTGTTCAAGTAACTCTTTAAGAGCGCAAACAGAAGCAAAAACGGCATATCCGTCATCAGCTCCACCTCGGCCATAGAGTTTGCCGTCCTTAAGAACAGCTTTCCATGGAGCAAGGCCTTGGGCCCAGCCAATCATTTCGGGTTGTTTATCTAGATGGCCGTACATTAAAACTTGGAAGTTTTGATCTCCCGGTAAATCCAAGAGTAAAAGAGGTGTTCTTCCCTCAACTTCGATGACTTCTTTTTTGAGTCCCTGGATATTTTGTTCATCAATCCAATTTTCAACTAAATTCAATGCTTTGTGCAAATAACCTGATTCTTTCCATTGAGGATCAAAGGACGGCGATTTTGCAGGAATTTCGATATAAGTTTTAAGAGTTGGAATAATTTTATTTTCCCAAAAATGATCTATATTTTCTAGTGTATCTGCCATATTTCCTCCAAAAGGTGCCAGCCGCTTTTTAGGCAAAGGTGCCAGCCAACTTTTTATCTATCCCTATAAACTTGCCGAGGCAAAAGGTTTGTTGATAAACTCATTTGAAATGACAACTTCAGACCACAAGCAACATAGAGGACATCATCATAAAAATGCTCTGGTTTTAACTGGTGGTGGAGCTCGGGCTGCTTATCAGGTTGGTGTACTTTGTGGAATTCAAGAGGTCATGGGGTTTCATCAGAGTCCGTTTGAAATCATAACAGGAATTTCTGCAGGTGCTATTAATGGCACATGGCTTGCAGCTTACGCTAAGGATTTTCAAAAAAGTACGGATTCTTTAATGAGACTTTGGGAAGATCTTACTGTAAATGATATTTTTAAAACCAGCACCATGTCTTTTGTTAGTCAAGGGGCTCATTGGATCAAGGATCTTGGGTTTGGTCAGTGGTTTGGAAAAAGTAAGATCACGCACATGCTTGACACAAGCCCACTGCATGATCTTTTACGAGAGGTTCTTTCGTTTGAAGAGATTCAGGATAATATTCGCTTAGGACTTGTTCATGCACTGGCAGTAACAGCAACAAATTATCGCTCAGGAAATACCATTACCTTTTTTGATGGACGAGAAGATCTTAAGCCCTGGTCAAAGGGTTCTCGAGTGGGTGTACGCGAACAAATTGAAGTCGAACATATTTTGGCATCTGCGGCTATTCCCATATTTTTTGCACCCGTAAGACTTAAGACAGGATTTTATGGAGATGGGGGAATTCGAACAACGGCTCCGTTGAGTCCAGCCGTACATTTAGGAGCGGGTCGTATTTTGGCTATCGGGATAGATCACCGGGAAGCCGTGGTCGCCCTTTCAAGTAAAGAAAAAGCGGGAAACATCTCCATTGGGGATATTTTTGGAACACTTTTAAATGCCATGTTTTTTGGCTCTTTAGAAGATGATGTGGAAAGACTCCAAAGAATTAACAGAACCCTTTCTATTGTAACACCAGAAAAAATGGCAGAAGATAAAGACCAACTTAGACCTATTCGGATTTTATCTTTTCACCCCTCACAAGATCTTGGAACCCTTGCAACAGATCAGTTTTTTAATTTTTCTTTGCCATTCAGACATATGTTGAAAGGTCTTGGGGTTACAGATGAAAAGGGGTGGGATCTTTTAAGCTATCTTGCCTTTGATGGTTCCTACGCTAAGGTTTTAATTGAGATTGGTAGAAAAGATGCCCATAACCGTAAAGAAGAGATTAAAGATTTTTTTAAGACCTAGAGAATTATAATTTTAGGAAATGTTGTGAAAATTATTTTTTTTATTTTGCTCTTTTTTTTTAACAACATTTCTTATGCACAAGAGGAACAGTCCAGCAATCAGAGTCTTTTTAAGAATATGGGGAAAGATTTTATTTCCCCAGTCACAACAAAAGCCAAGTATGTGTTTTATGCAGGAACTGCGCTGACCATTT
>JBDHWX010000002.1:0-27322 GCA_039810365.1 Bdellovibrionales bacterium
AGGTTTGTTATTTGTGATAACATTTCATTCATTAGAGGATCGTTTGGTGAAACGACTTTTTTTAGAGATGAAGGATATTGGAAGACCTCTTTTTAAAAAAGTGATTGTTCCATCAAGGGAGGAGCAGGAGCATAATCCCAGATCGCGATCTGCAAAACTAAGAGTTTTTTTAAGGGTAGAGAATCATCAAGGAGAAAAAGCGTGAGCCCGTCACTGAAACCATTTTTAAGCGTTTCCATTATTATTTTTACTTTGTTAGCAATCGTATTTTTAAAAATGGAAGTCAGAAGGGCGGGATATTCTTTGCTTAAAGATTCCCGTCAGTACAAGGTTTTAGTGGAACAAAAAAGAGCACAAGAAATGGTTCTGGCTCAGTTGGTTCGTCCTGAGCGCATTGAAACCGTTGCTCAGAAACAGCTTTCTTTGCAGAAGGCTCAAAAAGGTCAAATCGTCCAAATTGCCGGCTCCCACATCGTCCTCCAAAACTAAAGGTGCCAGCCGCTTTTTGGGTAAAGGTGCCAGCCGCTTTTTAGGCGAAGTCCGCTGGGTGTGAATAATATTGAATATAACATCCAAGAGTGCCCCTCATATGGTTTTTTGGCCCTGAAGTTTTGTAGAAAACACGTTCAAAAAAATCCTTTTTGTTTTAAAACAAAAAATTTGTTATTTTTCTCAACATGAAAAAAACTCAGCTACATTTGGCGCCAATGGAAGGGGTTGTGGATTGGGTCATGCGGGATATGCTCACTCAAATTGGTGGTATTGATCACTGTGTGACAGAATTTGTTCGAGTTATTGATCAAGTTTACCCAGACCATGTTTACTATCGATATTGCCCAGAGCTTAAAACAAATTCTCGTACACGAGCGGGAACCCCTATTTTTGTTCAAATTTTAGGAGGCCAGCCAGAGCCCATGGCCCGGAACGCACAAAAACTAGTTGAGCTGGGTGCTGCGGGAATCGACATCAATTTTGGTTGTCCTGCAAAAACGGTGAATCGACACGATGGTGGGGCAATCATATTAAATTCTCCCCAGCGTATTTTTGATATTGTCTCGGCCGTTCGAAAAGCTGTTCCGCTTGATACACCCATAACAACGAAGATTCGTCTTGGCTATGAGAGTCCAGAAAATTGTGTTGAAATTGCTCAAGCGGTTGAGGCATCCGGTGCGAGTTGGCTCACTGTTCATTGCCGGACCAAGGCAGACGGGTATAAACCCCCAGCCCATTGGCACTGGGTTTCAAAAATTAGAGAAAAGGTAAAAATAAAAATTATTGCAAATGGTGACATAGACACGGTTGAAAGTTTTTTAAAGTGTCAGCAAGAAACAGGCTGTCAGGATTTTATGATTGGTCGGGGAGCATTGAGTGATCCATTTATCTTTAAAAAGATAAAAGTTCAGGAAGATAAAACTCAAGAAAAATGGGATTGCTTGCATCAATTGATTTGTCAATTTTATGAAACCAGCACAAACTATCGCAATCAAAATTATGCAATGACCAGAACCAAGCAGTGGCTCAGGTCTCTTGCCATAAAAAACGAAAAAGCTAAGTGGACTTTTGATCTTACGAAGACCATTCGTAATCCCGATCTTTTTTATAAAGAATTAATTTTGTCACTTTAACCTAGCTCTGGTAGCTTGCTCAATGGGCAACCTGGCACCTTTACCCAAAAAGCGGCTGGCACCTTTGTCTAGTATACTTTTGGATGGGGAGTTTGATAAAATGACGAGATGAAGTTTAGCCGCAACCGATTTTTTGTAGTCCTCTTTTTTCTATTTTCGATATTTATAATCATTTTGGGACGAGCCTTTTCTTTACAAATTCTACCAAACGATCGTCTTAAAACTTTTCGAGATAAGCAGTTTCAGCGAACCATTACTCTGCAGCCCACGCGTGGAATTATAGTTGACAGAAATAACATTGAACTTGCATCTTCTATTACAGCTTATTCTCTTTTTGCCGATCCTTCTATTTTAAAATTTCCAAAGAAAACAGCAATCCATGTTGCTAAAATTTTAGATCAGCCCATACAAAAAATTTATAAATCTCTTCTTGATAAAAACAAAAGATTTGTTTGGATTGAGCGAAAGATGTCAAAAGAGAAAAAAGAAAAAATAGAAAAACTCAATATCCGCGGTCTTGGTTTTGTAGAGGAATCAAAAAGAATTTATCCAAATCACAATTTGCTTTCTCAAACTTTAGGTTTTGTTGGCGAAGAAGGACAGGGCCTGGGGGGCTTAGAGTTCAAATACAACGAGGAACTCTCTGGAGAAAAACACAAGCTTCTTGTGCAAAGAGATGCCCGAGGGCGGCCGCTTTTGATTAACGGAAAGCTTTTTTCAGAACAGCCTGATGGATCAACGCTTCAGCTCACCATTGATAGCGAGCTTCAATATGTTTTAGAGCAAGAACTTAAAAAAACAGTAGAAGAAAATGAAGCTGAAAGTGCCGTCGGAGTTATTCTTGAGGCTCATACAAATGAAATTCTAGCCTTATCCTCTGTTCCTGATTTTGATCCTAATAATGGATTAAGGGCATCTCTGGACTACAAAAAAAATAGGACGATTACGGACCCGTTTGAGCCGGGTAGTGTGATGAAAACTTTTGTTGTGGCAGGTGGTTTAAAAGAAGGACTTTTAGAGCCGAATACAAAATATTTTTGTGAAAATGGATCTTTTAAAGTTGCAGATCGCACGATTAAGGAGGCCTCAAAGAAGCATCAGTTTGGTTGGCTAACGGTCAGCGAAATTTTAGCAAAGTCTTCTAATATCGGTATGGTTAAAATTGGATTCCAACTGGGAGCAGAAAAAACAAAAAAGGCGTTAGAAGATTTTGGTTTTGGTCAAAAAACAGGTGTGCCCTTGGGTGGTGAATCACGAGGAATTTTTCCAGAGCAGGCATGGACGCCGGTGCGCCATGCAACAATCTCTTTTGGTCAAGGGATTGCGACAACGGCGCTTCAAATGGCTAATGCTTATGCCACTATTGCAAACGGCGGAGTCTTAAAAGAACCTCTGCTTGTTAAAGCTATTATAAATTCCAATGGAGATGAAACAAAATTTCAGGCTCAAAATATACGAAAAGTTTTAACAGAAGATCAGGCTAAGACAATGCTCCTGATGCTTATGGGTGTGACACAAGATGAGGGAACTGCGCAAAGTGCGCGAGTTCAGGGGTTTCCTGTGGCTGGTAAAACGGGAACAGCTCAAAAGGCCAACCCAGACGGAAGCGGCTATCTTAAGGGGGCTTACACAGCCTCTTTTGCTGGAATTATACCAGCACAAGATCCTCGATATATTATCTACATAGCAGTTGATCATCCTAAGAAGAAATATTATGGGGCAGAAGTTGCAGCTCCCGTATTTGCACGTGTTGCTGGATATGCCATTCGCAGAGCGGGAATGAGTCCCATTTTATTAACAAAAGAAAATCTTATGGGCAATCCATCGACAAAAATAGAAAAGAAAACACGTGCAATTGTGATGAAACTTGCGCAAGAAATTAATCAGGAGATACCTCAAACAGAAGAGGATCAGCTTATTGGATTGAGTGTACGAGAGGTTATGGAAAAAACCCACGGACAAGAGTCTCAACTCAAAATTTTTGGAAATGGCCAAAGCTATAAGGCCGTATCAGAGACTCTTGATGGTAAGAAAACATTAAAAGTTTATTTTCAATAAAGATTAAAGAGCCTTAAAAATTCCTTTAAGGCTCAAAAATGAATTTAAATTCCAAATCCGATGCGATCACAAGGATGGGAGCTCTGTGGTGCATTTTTCAGAGTTGTTTTTGCCTTCATAATTGCCTGTACAGCATTTTTCTGGGCGATTTTTCCGGCTTTTACAAGTTCAAAAACGTCAGATTCCAGAGTTCTTCTTGTGTCTTTTACGAGCCGATGTTCGGGCCAAAGATTTGCAGGAGAATTGGTTCCTCCAATAGAAAGTGGAATGAAATGATCAATCGTATAACGATCACGACATTCCTTGGGAACATGGTACAAATCATAGATTTCGGTTTTTGTTTGAGAGTCCACATTGCGATTGCAGTAAGCAATTTTTTCTGGATATCGATCTTGCCCATAATCAGGGTTCTGGCGTGTACAGATGTCACCTGTTGTCCACGCTGGATTGGGTGTTAGGGGGAAAGCAAAAATACTACTTGTAAAGAGTGTGATGAGAATCGCCCCAAAAAACTTCATTTCAAAACTCCTTTTTTGATGGTCCGTCGTTGGACTGTTTCAGCTTATGTTGAAGGATGGATTTTTCAAGAAAAAAATAAAGTTTTATGATTGCAACAGAGACTCATAACTGGCAGTTTGTTTTTATATGGAGATCTCTTTTCTTTTTCGAGAAATCTTAAAAAATCTGTCAGGGCAATCAAGAAAAGTTAAAATAGAAGATTTGTCTCTTAAAAATTTGATCAGTGATCATAGAAAAATAAAAAATGGAGATTTGTTTGTTGCAATTCGAGGCAACACCTTTGATGGACACTCTGTTTTAAGCGAGGTGACAAAAAAAATCCTTTAGCAATTGTTTTAGAAGATTCAAGCACCCTCCCACAGAATTATAGTGGGTCTATTTTTGAGGTCGTCAATAGTCGAAGAGCCTTGGATATTCTAGCAAATGCCTTAACGGGCTTTCCTTCCGATAAACTTTTTTGTGTTGGGATAACGGGAACCAATGGTAAAACAACAACGTCTCATCTTGTGGAATATGCTCTTGATCAAAAGAATATTCCAACGGGAGTTATTGGTACTATCGACCATCATTTTATTGATACACAAAAAAAGAAACACGTATGGCCAACATCGCTGACGACACCGGGAAGTATAGAATTCTATGAGAGGCTTTGTCAGTTTTTGGATCTTGGGGCTAAAGCGTTATCTGTTGAAGTCAGCAGTCATGCACTTGAACAAGATCGTATGTCTTCGTGTCAGTTTGATGGAGCTATTTTTACAAATCTAACACAAGATCATCTCGATTACCATAAAACAATGGAAAAATACTTTTTGGCCAAACAGAAATTATTTTCAGATATTCTCAAAAACTCAAAAAAGAAAAATAAATTTGCTGTTATTCATGGTGATGATCCTTATGGCCGTAAACTTGTCATTCCAGAGGGAATACGTCCTCTTTATTTTGGAACTCAAAATGCAGATATAACATACCAGATTTTAGAGCAATCCTTTGGTGGACAAAAAATTTTAGTTCAATATGGTAAACAAAAATATGATGGGCATGTTCATCTTTGCGGAGCTTTTAATGTACAAAATATTTTAGCAGCTGCAGGAGTTTTAATAGCGCAAGGAGAATCCCTTCAAGCGGCACTTGGTATTTTTGAGGAGTTTCGCGGAGTCAGAGGGCGCCTAGAAAAAATTCGAACAAAATCCTTAAAAAATGTTTTTGTAGATTATGCCCATACTCCAGATGCACTCAAAAACGTACTTCAGACCCTTCGAGTTCTTAAGAATCATAATAAAATTATCAGTGTTTTTGGTTGTGGTGGTGATCGAGATCAAGCCAAGCGCCCCCTCATGGGAGAAATTGCTTGTCAGCTTTCCGATCATGTCATTTTGACATCGGATAATCCGCGCACGGAAGATCCACAAAAAATCATTCAAGATATTGTTCGGGGGTGTTACCCATTTTCAAATTATGAAGTTGTCATAGACCGTAAGAATGCTATCTTTAAAGCTCTCAATCTTGCAAACGATGGAGATGCTATTTTGATTGCAGGCAAAGGACACGAAGACTATCAAATTATTGGAACCCAAAAGCATCACTTTGATGATGCTGAGGTTGTACGGGAGATCTTAGCGTGAACCATCCATTTTTTTTAACAGTCGATGAGATTTTAAATATAACAAAAGGAACGTTACTTAAAAAACAAGATAGTTTTGTTTATGGAACATCTATTGATTCTCGTACAATTAAAAAAGGAGATCTCTTTTTTGCTATCCAAGGAGAGAACTTTGATGGTCATGATTTTATCAAAAACGTTAAAGAGGCTGGAGCCGCTTGTGCTATTGTTTCTAAAAAAATTCCAATGCCAGAAGGGCTGACTCTTATTTTGGTTCCTGATACCATAAAGGCATTGCAAGAAATAGCCATGTTTTGGAGGAGCTCTCATCCTTTTAAAATTGTGGGTATAACGGGGTCAAATGGCAAAACCACAACCAAGTTTTTCTCAGAAGCTATTTTAAAAACTCAATTTCAAGTATTTGCAGCACAAAAAAGTTTTAACAATCATATTGGAGTACCTTTAACTCTTTTGAGTTTGCAGCCAGAAACCCAAGTGGGATTGATTGAAATAGGGATGAATCATCCTGGTGAAATTGCAGCTCTTACAAAGATTGCAGATCCTGATATTTCTTTGGTCACAACAGTGGGACGGGCCCATCTTATGGATTTTGGAAAAATCGAAGGCATTGCAAAAGAAAAGTCAGATATTTATCGTGCGGCAAAAAAACAAAATATTAAAATTTTTAATCTCGATAATTTCGAAACAAAAAAAATGTCACAGGAGTTCTCTTTAGGATCAAATCTCACATTTTCGACGCAAGATACTTCTGCCGATATTTTTTTTGAGTTAGAAGAAATGACACTCGATTTTCTTAAAATCAAGGGGCGCATAAAAGATGTTCATGGAGAGCAAAAGATTTTTGTTTTTGGTCAGCAAAATGTTACCAATTTAATGGCGGCATCAGCAATAGCCCTTGCTTGTGGAATGTCACCACAAAAGATTTGGCAAGCCTTACCCCACTGCAAAACAGTTTGGGGAAGAAATCAGCATGTGGAGCTTTCTTCTGGAGCTCACTTAATTTTTGATGGGTATAACGCAAACCCTGACAGCATGAAAATGCTTTTAGAAAATCTAGAAAAGATTTCTGTTGAGGGAAAAAAGATCGTGATTTTAGGCGATATGTTAGAAATGGGAAAACAATCAGAGAGCCTACACGAAGAGCTGGGGAAACTTGTAGGCAATAAAAGTTTTGATGTGGTTTGGTTTTTGGGGCAATTTTCTCAGGCTTTTAAAAAAGGTATTGAAGCTTCGTCATTTTCAAAAACTCTTTTTATTTCCAATGGTTATGAAGAATCTCTTGCAGTAAAAGTAGCAAATATGATACATAAGTCCGATATCTTAGTGATGAAGGGATCAAGGGGCGCAAGGCTTGAAAGACTTGTGACGCACTTTTCTCCACGAGATTTTAAAATTTAACAACGGGATTAGGGTACTGCATGCTTTATAAATTTCTTCATTCCTTTGCTAACGATTTTGCTGTTCTTAATGTTTTTAAATATATTACTTTTCGAACTTTTATTTCTTTTCTGACTACTTTTTTTATTTGTCTTTTATGGGGACCTTCTTTTATTCAGGGCTTAATTAAAAAGCAAATGAATCAATCCATTCGAGAAGATGGGCCAGAGAGCCATAAGAAAAAGGTGGGGACTCCGACCATGGGTGGTATTTTGATTTTGGGTTGCTTTTTAATATCGGGGCTTCTGTGGGCAGATCTTGCCAATCCTATGGTGATATCGATTTTGCTTATCACGTTTGGGTTTTCAGCTATTGGTTTTATTGATGATCAGGCAAAAGTAAAAATGAAAAATTCAAAAGGAGTTCCCGGTAAGATAAGACTTCTTTTTGAATTTATTATTGCAGCCCTAGTGATATCTTGGCTTATTTTTTCCCATCATTTTTCAACAGATGTTTACATACCATTTTTTAAAAATATTGTGATTGATATGGGTTGGGGTTACGTGTTTTTTGCCTCGCTTGTCATTGTGGGATGTGCCAATGCCGTCAACTTAACAGACGGTCTTGATGGTCTTGCCATTGTTCCTGTCATTGTGGCGGTTGGAACTTATGGCCTGTTTGCCTATGTCACAGGCCATATGGGAATCGCACAATACCTTCAGATTCCTCCTGTTCTAGGAGTTGGAGAGGTGACTCCTCTTGCAGCATCTGTTGTGGCAGCAGGCCTTGGGTTCTTGTGGTTTAATACATATCCGGCACAAGTCTTTATGGGTGATATTGGCTCTGTGGGTTTGGGTGGATTTTTAGGAACCATGGCTGTTCTAACAAAAAATGAACTTCTTCTTCTTCTCGTAGGAGGAGTTTTTGTTGCCGAAGCACTTTCTGTAATTGGGCAGGTGACTTCATTTAAGTTAACTGGGAAAAGAATTTTTAGAATGGCTCCCCTTCACCATCATTTTGAACTAAAGGGAATTACAGAGCCCAAAGTCATTGTTCGTTTTTGGATAGTTTCTATTATTTTAGCAGTTATGAGTTTAAGCACATTAAAATTGAGGTAAGAAATGAAAGATATTGCTGGCAAAAAAGTTATGGTCGTTGGGTTATCAAGAACAGGCGTTTCACTTGCGAAATTCCTAGTTAAAAATGGAGCTAAGGTTACAGTGAGTGACCATAAATCACCAGCGGAACTTTCACATGCCTTGGAACAGATTGAAAGTTTAGAGCTTGAATATGATCTAGGAGGACACACTCCTAAACTTTTATTAGAACAAGATCTTATTATTTTAAGCCCAGGAGTTTCACCCGATCTCAAAGTTTTTGAGTACGCAAGAAAAAATGGAAAGAAGGTAACGGGCGATATTGAATTTGCAGCACAGTTTATCACAGAGCCTATTATTGCGGTGACGGGAACTAATGGAAAAAGTACGGTTTCAAAGCTTATCGAACAAATGTTAACAGAGTCTGGAAAAAGAGTATGGCTGGGGGGTAACTACGGAACTCCTCTTATCGAATATGCAATTCAAGGAGAAAAAGCCGACGTCCTTGTTTGTGAGGTTTCCAGTTTTCAATTGGAACATTGTGAAACGTTTACGCCAAAAAATATTGTTTTTACTAATATTGGTGAAAATCATTTGGATCGTTATCGCTCCATGGAAGAATATGTTGGAGCAAAAAGAAAAATTTTTAAAAATACCAATCACGATACGACCAGTATTTTGAATGCCGATGACAATCGTGTTGTGGATCTTGCAAGAGACCCTGTTGTTCAACGTGGTCGAATTTTTTATTTTTCCAGAAAAATTGCTCTGGAACCGCAGATCATGCATATCGGTGGTGCAATGAATGTTGGTAACACAATTAAGGTTCGAGTTGGTCCAGAAATTGAAACCTATAGTGTAGCCAATATTAAAATGAAGGGAAAACATGCCATCGAAAACGTTATGGCAGCCATTCTTACAACAAGAGACTTTGGGGCGACTCCAGAAGCCATTACAAAAGTGATCGAAAATTTTCCAGGCCTGCCACATCGAATTGAATATGTACGTAAAGTTGGTGGTGTTTTATTTTACAACGACTCAAAGGCAACAAATGTTCATGCGGTGAAACGAGCATTGGATTGTTTTGATGAAAATGTCATTTTGATTATGGGAGGAAAAGACTCCAACTTAAACTACATGGAGCTGGGTGAAAAGATCCGCGCTAAGGTCAAAAACTTGATCTTAGTCGGGGAAGCAAAAGAAAAAATAAATCGTGATATTGGTGATTTTAGTGAGACCTTTCTTATTGGAACCTTTGATGAAGCTGTCCTCATGGCTTACCAAAAGTCTAGGATAGGAGATGTGGTTCTTCTATCTCCTGGTTGCCCAAGCTTTGATTTGTTTGATAATTATGTAGAGAGAGGTAATTACTTTAAAAAACTAATAAGTGAATTTTCTTAAACAAAAAATTTTTCAACTTGATAGAACGATTCTCTTACTCGTCTTATCTCTGATAGGTATCGGAGCTATTCTTGTATTTAGCTCAAGCTTTATTTTTGCAACAGAATCTCGAGCCGATGGTCTCTTTTATTTTAAGAAACAGATGGCCTTTGCTTTCGTTGGTATTTTTTCGCTCTTGATGGTGACATTTATTCCTTATAATTGGATTCATCGCTTTGGACACCTTGCTTGGTTTGTTTTCGGCGGTCTTGTTGCTTGCACCTTCATTCCTCATATTGGAGTTAAGTCTAATGGAGCCTTTCGTTGGCTCAATGTTGGTGGGGGAATATTTTTAGAGCCCTCTGAGTTTTTAAAGGTTTCTTTGCCTCTACTTATGGGAGCTCTTATTTCTTGGTTTAGTGAATCAGAAAATAAATTTAAAACTTTTATTTTATCAGCACTTTGCTTTTTTCCTTTGCCACTCTTATTAAAACAGCCAGATTTTGGAAGCTTTACGGTCTGCTTTTCTGTCTTGATGGCCTTATTATTTATTTTTGGGTTAAGACTTTTTTGGGTTATTTCTTTTTCTAGTCTTGCAACGATAAGTTTTTACTTTCTTGTGATGCAGGTTCCTTACAGGAAGGCTCGTATTATGGCCTTTTTAGATCCGTGGTCCACGATTCAGTCTGGCGGATATCAAGTAGTTCAGAGTTTATTGAGTTTTTATTCTGGCGGATTTTCTGGATCAGGTCTTGGCCAGGGTCAGGGAAAACTTTATTTTCTCCCGGAGGCTCACACTGATTTTATTTTTAGCGTTTTGGGAGAAGAGGTTGGATTTTTGGGAGTTGTTTGCGTTTTACTCATTTATGGATTTTTAATAATCAGATCATTTCAAATTGCATCGCGTATTCGAGACTTAAAGGCGCAAATTGTGGCCTCTGGTTTGTCTTTCGTTTTTACAATTCAGGTCCTTATCAATCTTGGAGTTGTTTTTGGACTTCTACCAACAAAAGGTCTTGCACTTCCCTTTTTAAGTTACGGAGGGAGTTCGATGATAGCATCTTGTGTGCTTTTTGGCCTTCTTCTTAACATTCAAAGACAATATCTGCCAAACCAAACAGAATAGCGAGTTGCCCTTAAAAATAATTTAGTGAATACTGTCTTTTATGAAAAGGCGAATTTTTATTGCAGGTGGTGGAACGGGTGGACACATTTATCCTGGTCTAGCCATAGCCCAAGAGTTGCAGAAGGCCGATCCTGAAATAGAAATTCATTTTGTCGGAACACGCCATGGCCTTGAATCGAAAATTATTCCGTCCAATGGTTTTCCTTTGCATTATATTAATGTCGGTGGTCTTAAAAATGTTATCTGGTATAAGAAACTTTTTATTTTCTTCAAGTTTCCAATAGTTTTTTTTCAGTGTTTATATTTACTCATCAAATATAAACCCCAGTTTATATTTGGGGTGGGTGGTTATTCTTCGGGGCCTTTTGTGCTGACGGCGGCCATAATTGGTAAAAAGACTGCGCTTTTTGAATCCAATGCTCAACCAGGAATCACAAATCGAATCTTATCTTATTTTGTAGGGACGAGTTTTACACTCTTTGAAGAATCGCAGAAATATTTAAAGTCAAAAGAGGTTATTTTATCGGGCTTCCCTGTTCGTGGACAAATGACTCTTTCACCAAAAAGAAAAAACTCAAACTTACATGTTTTAATTTTTGGAGGCAGTCAAGGAGCCCGTGGAATTAATATCACAGCATCAGAAATGATTCGTAAATTTTCAGATCAACTCCAGGATGTTGAGTTTGTGCATCAGACAGGAAGGCTTGATTTTTTAACTTATCAGAAACTTTATCAAGACGCTAAAAATGTAGAATGTCGAGAATACTTGGATCCTATAAAACAATATTATGATTGGGCAGACCTTGTTATTTGTAGAGCGGGAGCAAGTACGATTTCTGAGCTTTCAGCATGTGGAAAAGCTGCCATTTTTATTCCATTTCCGTTTGCCGCAGATAACCACCAACAAAAAAATGCAGAAAGCCTTGAAAGTATTGGGGCTGCAGAAATGATTTTACAAAAGGATTTTACCTCTGATCTTTTCTTTAAAAAAATCCAAGAGTACAAAAGTAATAAAGAAAAAATTTTAGAACTAGAATTACAAATTCATAAGCGCTATAAGGCCAATGCCGCAAAAACGATTGTGGAAAAAATTTTAACGACTTAATATAGCTCACCTCTAGCAATGCGACATGATCTCGTGATGTGAAACAAAGGATGCGAAACGATATTCTCCTGTGGTATGGTTGTCTTTATGGTTTTAGCAAGAAGTAAATTTCATTTTATTGGTATCGGTGGAATTGGTATGAGTGGGCTTGCAGAGCTTCTGCACAATATGGGCGCTCAAATTACAGGAAGTGATATTTCTGAAAACGAACAAATCCAAAAATTAAGATCCATGGACATCACAGTTTTCAAAGGACATTTCGCCCAAAATGTGGGGCCTGTTGATGCTGTGGTTTTTTCAAGTGCCATTGCTCCGACGAATCCGGAGCTTCTCGAAGCCAAAGATAAAAAGATTCCCATCATTTCTCGAGCTGAAGTCTTAGGCGAAATTATGCGACTTAAACGTGGCATTGCCATTGCTGGCAGTCATGGTAAGACAACAACAACAAGTTTAGTTGCAAGTATTTTTTTAAATGCAAAAAAAGATCCAACGGTCGTTGTAGGTGGGCGCCTTGATCTTATTAAAAGCAATGCTTTTTTAGGAAAAGGTGAGTGGCTTATTGCGGAAGCAGATGAAAGCGATGGAAGTTTTAAGAGACTTTCCCCGGAGATTTCGATTATCACCAACATCGATGATGATCATATGGATTACTACAAAAATTATCAGGCAATACAAAAAGCATTTTTTGAATTTGCAAATCTGATTCCATTTTATGGATTTACAGTTGTTTATGGCGACGATGTACGAGTGCGAACATTATTTGAAAACTTTGATAAACGTATTTTGTTTTATGGTCTTCATGAATCCAATGATTTTTTTATCAAAAAAGAAGATAGCCACTATGTTATTTTTCATAGGGGCGAGCGATTAGGGCGTTACCAATTAAAAGTTCCAGGGGAGCATAACGCATTAAATGCTCTGGCGGCTTTTATAGTAGCCTACCAGACGGGTTTACCTACTGATAAATGTATAGAAGGTTTAGAAAAGTTTCAGGGGGTAGATCGAAGATTTCAAAGACTCGGAGAAAGAAATGGTGTTGAAATCTATGATGATTATGGACACCACCCAACGGAGATTAAGGCTGTTCTTAAAGCCTTTCGTGAAAAGTATCCCGAAAAAGAAATTCATGTGGCTTTTCAACCTCATCGCTACTCAAGAACCCAGAATCTTTGGCAAGATTTTATAACAAGTTTTCAAGAAGCAGATAAACTTTATCTTGTAGATATTTATGCAGCAAGCGAGTCTCCCATAGAGGGGATCTCGTCACAAAAGCTTTCTCAGGCAATAAAAAACAAAAGCTGTGAATATATTGGCTCTGTCGAAAACGTGTTGCGAGTCTTGCCCCATGTTCCGAGAGGAGCTATTTTTGTCACACTCGGTGCGGGGAATATCTATAGATTTGCGAAAGAGTATTTAGAGTTATGATTGATTTTGAAGAAAATGTTTCACTGAAAAAGTACACATCACTTAAAATAGGTGGAAACGCTCAATATTTTTATGCTCCCACAAATATCGAAGAGCTCAAGACGGCCATTGTACTTTCTAAGATGAAAAATCTAAATGTCACGATTTTAGGTGGTGGCACGAATGTTCTGATTAGCGATGATGGTATTCGTGGTCTTGTTATTTGTATGCGTAAGTTTACGGGCATTGAAAGTTATAAGGATGGAGGTCGGGTTCATTTTGAAGTCAAAGCGGGAACCCTCAAAATTCATCTCTTGAGAGAATTTTTAAAACATAAACTTGTGCCAGCAGAATTTTTGTCAGGATTGCCGGGAGATGTTGCCGGTGGTGTTGTGATGAATGCTGGTATTAGTGAGCAAACTGTTAAACCCAGAGAGTTCTGTGAAATTGTGGATTGGGTTGAGGTTTTGCGAGATGGTCAAGTGGTGCGAGTTGCCAAAGAAGATCTTCATTTTGCCTATCGTAAGTCTAGTGGATGGCAGCCTGGGATTATTGTAAAAGTTGGATTTTCTTGGCCAGACGAACCAGACGAACAGGTTTTGAATCGGGTTAGGGCCTTTAATAAAAGTCGTAACAACAAGCAGCCCCTTGAATATCCCAGCGCAGGCTCGGTATTCGTGAACCCTCCTGGGTATAAATCAGGAAGACTTATTGAAGAATGCGGGCTTAAAGGGTTTCAAATAGGTGATGCAAAGATTTCAGAAAAGCACGCAAACTTCATTATTAATGTTGGAGATGCTAAGGCCATTCATGTGCTGGAAATCATCAAGCACGTTCAAGATACGGTTCTTGAAGCAAAAGGCGTTGCTCTTCATACCGAGTGGATTTTGCTCGGATTTTAAATCCCAACAAGACTCGACCAAAGACCAATTATTGTTTTGTGAGAAACAACAAGATACCATTATAAATAATATGAAGAAAATTGGTTACTATGTTGGATTTTTCGTTGCGTCTTTGGCAACTCTTTTTGTTTTAGGGTACTTCATTTCAAAGAGTTCTATTTTTCATTTAAAAAAAGTTCGTTATGAAGTTGTACAAACATCCCCATATTTTGAATTACAAAAAAAATCTCTTAAGCAAGAGGTCGATTCTTATATCGGAAGACCTCTTTGGGAAATTGATATATTTAAGATCGAAAAGTCTTTAAAAGAGCAACCCTGGATTGAGAATATCATATTATCTAAAATTTATCCCGATGAGCTGATCATTAAAATTGAACCGAGAAAAATTTTAGCAAATATTCGTAAATCTCCCTCTCAAGTTCAGCCTGTTGCAGAAGATAATACTCTTTTAAGTTCAACAGCAATAACATTTTCTCCTGTCGCACCACTTTTATCACATCGTTCGTTTTTAACAGATGAGCGATTGAGAGAGTCGGCCATTTTGTTTTTAAAAGAACTTCCAGTTGAGGGTAATTTTTCGCTGCAAAATGTTTCAGAAATCGTACCGGTATGGAAAACCAAAAATCACACAAGTGATATTTTTAGAGTTTTTTTAAAAAGTACAAAGACAGAAGTTTTAATTGATACAGAAAATGTTTTCTTAAAGGCCCAAAGGGTTTCACGTGTGATTGATTATCTTGAAGAACACAAAATGGAAGACCGCATCATCGATGCGAACTTCTCAAAAAAAGTTCTTGTCAGGCCGCGTAACCGTCGCTAGCCTAATCTTAAGACGTGTCAGATCGCTTCAGGGATGAATAAAAGCGAGACAAGAGCCCACGGCAACAGTGTCAACGTCATAAGGAGAAGGGCTTGAAAGTGAACGCTAAAAATTTAAAGACTCAAGGCCAGCCCAATATTATTGCGGCTTTAGATATTGGCACAACAAAAGTTTGTGTCCTTATTGCAACTAAAAAAGAAAATTCTATTGATATTGTTGGAGTTGGCACAGCACCATCCAATGGTCTTCGTAAGGGTGTTGTTGTCAATATCGAAGCCACAACAGAAGCCATCAGGCGTGCAAGAGAAGAAGCCGAACTCATGGCGGGCATTGAAGTAGAAAATGTTTGGATTGGTGTAGCAGGTAGCCATATTAAATCTTTTGATTCAAAAGGAATGGTTGCCCTTCGTAAGCAAGAAGTAGAAAAAGATGACATCGAACGTGTGCTTGAGGCGGCCAAAGCCGTTGCTGTTCCTCATGATCGAGAAGTTCTACATGTGATTCCTAGAGAATATAAACTTGATGATCAAGATGGTATCTTTGATCCCATTGGGATGTCGGGTGTTCGACTTGAAAGCCAAGTTCATATTGTGACGGCTTCAAAATCAGCATTACAAAATATTTTAAAATGTGCCCAAAGAGCTAATCTCAAAGTTGCAGGAGTTGTCTTGCAACAACTCGCTTCTGCTATGGCAGTTCTGGGAGATGACGAGAAAAAACTTGGCGTTGCCGTTGTGGATATGGGTGGCGGAACAACGGATCTTGCTATTTATGTTCAAGGCAGTGTTGCCTACACGGCAAGTTTACCATTAGGCGGATCTTTTGTAACTAATGACATTGCTATAGGACTAAGATGTCCACAGGGAAATGCAGAAGATCTTAAGAAAAAGTATGGCTGTGCTTTGGCAAGTCTTGTTGATGCCAACGAATCTATCGAAGTCGATGGTGTGGGCGGTAGGAATCCTCGCTCTGTCTTAAGACAATATTTGTGTGAAGTTATTGAGCCTCGAGTAGAAGAAACGCTTCATTTTATTAATAATGAAATTATTAAAAGTGGCTATGCCAATATGATTGGTTCAGGCCTTGTAATGACGGGTGGGGCAAGCCAACTTGATGGCATGATTGAAATGGGAGAGTTTTTGCTGGATGTTCCTATCCGAAGAGGATTGCCTAAGGGAATTGGCGGACTCACCAGTGCGGTTCAGTCGGCTAGTTTTGCAACGGCTGTTGGCTTGATTCTTTATGGATTTGAAAGAAAGCAAGAAAGAGAATTGCTAAAAACTAAAAATCAGATGAGTGGTTTTATAGGTAAGATAAGAGGATACGTAAACGAATTATTTTAGGGCTTTTCGTAGAAAATATTTTATTTTCTAATGTTTATTCCAAAGACTGGAGTAGACAGGCGAGAAGAGACGAGAGAGAGATCAACGTAAGTTGAGCAACATCAGGAGGGACGATGTTTGAAATAGACGAGAACACAAGCTTTGGTGCAAGAATTAAAGTTGTCGGAGTTGGTGGTGGCGGAAGCAACGCCGTTGAAACAATGATTGCAAGTGGTCTTAAAGGTGTTGATTTTCTTACAGCCAATACGGATCACCAAGCCCTTGAATCGAGTCGAGCTGATGGAAAAATTCAGCTTGGGAAAGATTTAACACGAGGACTTGGAGCCGGAGCAAATCCAGAAATTGGCCGTAGAGCATCTATCGAATCCTATAACGATATCGTAGAACATCTTGAAGGTGCGGACATGGTTTTTGTCACCGCAGGAATGGGTGGAGGAACCGGAACAGGTGGAGCGCCGGTAGTGGCAAAGATCGCTCGTGAACTTGGCGCTTTAACTATTGGTGTTGTTACAAAACCGTTTACCTTTGAAGGAAAAAAACGCAGTCGTCATGCTGAGCAGGGAATTGATGAGCTTCGCGCGAATGTTGACACCTTGATTGTCATTCCCAATCAGAAACTTTTAACAGTCGCAGCAGAAAAAACTCCATTACTCGAAACATTTAAAAAGGCAGATAATGTTTTGTTACATGCTGTTCAAGGTATTTCGGATTTGATCAATATTCGTGGGCTTATCAATCTTGACTTTGCAGATATTCGAACTGTCATGGCCAATAAAGGTATGGCTCTTATGGGAACAGGGCGAGCCAGTGGCGAAAATCGCGCCATTGAAGCGGCTACAAATGCCATTGCATCGCCATTACTTGAAAATGTCTCCATTGATGGTGCAATGGGCATAATCATTAATGTTACTGGTGGCCCAGATCTTTCTCTTTATGAAGTCAATGAGGCCTCAACTCTGATTACAGAGGCTGCTGACGAAAATGCAGAAATTATTTTTGGTGCTGTTATTGATGAAACATTAACAGATGAGATTCGTGTCACTGTTATTGCAACAGGCTTTTCTGCTGAGTCAAAGACAACACAAGACGCACAGATGAATCAAATTCGTGCTATGGCTGAGGCACAAAATCTTCTTCAGCAACACCAGAATCAAAGTATTTTTACTTATAAGCCAATCCAAGAACAAATCAATATCACAACGGCCCCTGTGCCAGAGCCAGCATCTCAAGCGCATACGACAGCATCTTTTTCACAGGAACCACAACAAGTTGTCCCGCAGGCTCCAATTGTGATGCAAGCAACAGATGTGCAAGTTCATGAAACATCCCCTGCTGTGGCGGCATCTTCAGAAAATGTGATTCCACAAGTTGAAACAAAAGAAGAAGACAATCTCTTACCAAGAGAAAAACTCTTGGCTAAAGCACGTGCATATCGAGAAAAACAAAATTTTGATCGAGCTATAAAGCCAGATGGGCAAATGAACTTTGAAGAGCTAGAAAATCCTATTGAGCGTGCACGCCAAATGGGCAAAGAGGCTAAATCCCCGTTTGAACAAAATCTAGATGTCCCAGCATTTATGCGCAAATAGACTTTTAAAATTATAGGTATTCTAAAGACGAAGAGAAATCTTCGTCTTTTTTTTGTAAGTGAAAAGCTTTGGGTTTATCAAACCAAGATCCAAGATTGAGAGATCTTATTTTCTTGTGATCTTCTTCAAAAACGAAATCATCATCAACGTGAGTGTGACCGGTTACAATGAGATCAAAAGGACGTTCACGATAGGTTTTTTTTGCATATTCACGCGTGAGTTCTATAATTTCGTTTTTGTAACTCAGATCGATACGCTCTGAGTAGAGTCGACTCATTTGACTACTTCTGTCACCTATAGCATGGACAAGGCGTCCCGGCGCATTTTGAATCATTATTTTCATAGGCATGCTTCTTAAAAAGCTTCTGAGGAATTGATAACTTCGATCTTTCTTATTGATAAAATCTCCGTGCTCGGCACGAACAATAAAACCACCAAAGTTAAAGTAAAATTCTTTATCGTGAACGGTAGCACCTATTTTGTCTTGCCAGAATTTCTTAATGTGTAGATCGTGATTGCCTTCAAAATAATGAACCTGTACACCCCTTGCTATTAAGTTTTGAACTACAGAAATGATAACAGGAAATTTTTTTATAAAATAATCATGTGGACCAATCCACATATCAAAAATATCTCCAAGTAAAACGAGGTGTGTTGTGTGACTTGGAAGATTTTGAAGAAAATGAACAAATTTTCTAGCCTTTTCTTTTTCTTCACTCTTAATATGAAGATCCGAGACAAAATAGATATTCATCTAGAGGTCCCGAAGGAGTTCGCGAGCATGTTCAATGCTTGTCTTGGTAATTTTTTCTCCAGAAATAAGCCGAGCTATTTCTTTTTCTCTTTCAGATTTTGTTAATTCCAAAACTTGCATCTGTGATCCTAGTTTTTTTGATAAAACTTTTTCGATTAAAAAATGTGTGTCTGCATAAGCCGCAACTTGTGGAAGATGAGTAACGCATATGACTTGTTGCCCCTTAGAGATATTTTTTAATTTTCGTCCCACTTTTTCTGCTGTTTGGCCACTGACTCCAGCATCGACTTCATCAAAAAGATATGTGCGAGGAAGTTCATTAAAGCCTATTACTTTTTTTAAGGAGAGAAGGATACGGCTCAGCTCTCCCCCAGAAGCATATTTTGCAATACTGCGAGGGGGTTCTTTTGGAGAATTTTGGATCATAAATTCAACGTCTGATAATCCGTGAGAGTTCATGGACTCAAGTTTTTCAACTTGAACTTTAAGATAAACACCCTTCATGTTAAGATCTTTTAATTCTTCATTAACACTTTTTGCGAGCAAGTCAGATCCATTTTCCCTTCTTTTTTGTAAGTCTTGAGCCTGTTGTAGAAGGGAAGTGTAGAGAGAGTCTTTTTCTTTTTTGAGTTCGCTTAAAACAAAATCTGAGTTTTCAAGAGTTGATATCTCATTACAGATATCTTGATAGGCTTTTAGAATATCCTCGACAGTTGGTCCAAACTTTTTTTGAAGCTGTCGGTATCTGGATATCTGTGCTTCGAGTTCGTTAAGAGCTTCGGGATCGGTGTTGATATTTTTGTGGTATGATCTGATGTCGTAAACGAGTTCTTCTAGTGTTGCTTTTGCAGATTGTAGGGGTTCAAAAAGAGATTTGATATCGGAATCAATAATGGAAAACTCAGATGCTCTTTGAATAATTTTATGGATACGTACAAGAACAGAGTCGTCGTCGCCAAAAAGTGTCTGCTCTGTTTCGTCGATAAAATTTGAGATGCGAGTGGCATTTTTTAATTTAGAATAAGAACTTTCAAGATCCAAGTCTTGACCGGGTTTGAGATTAAGAGCTTCCATTTCCTCTTTTTGATACTTTAAAAAATCAAGTCTTTGATGCTGAGTCTTGAGTTTGTCTTCGAGATCTAAAATTTTCTCTTGAACCTCTTGGTAGTGTGAATAATTTTTTGTAAAAAGCACACGTGATTCAATAGCTCCAATATAATGATCAAGAAGATCAAGGTGGTAGCTCTTGGACATAAGATTTTTATTTTCGTGTTGAGAGGTGAGTTCAATAAGAGGGGTTTTGTGACTTGTGAGTTCGATAAGGGGAGCAACAAGCATTTGAAGGGTATTAAGAGTTGAAAGGCTCCCATTAATATAGACCTTGCTCTTTCCTTGGCTTGAAATCATTCTTCTTACAACAAGGAGATCATCCTCTACAGAAATTCCCAGTTCTTTGAGGTTTTCTTGGATATCAAAACGATGAGAAATATCAAAGGCTCCTTCAACAGTCGCTTGCTCGCAGCCTGTGCGAACAGTGTTGGTCATAGCCTTTTCTCCCATAAGAAGAGTTAAACTTTTAAGAAGAATAGACTTTCCGGCTCCTGTTTCGCCACTTAAGATATTGAGCCCCTTTTGAAAACTCAGACTGATATTTTCGATGATGGCAAAGTTATGTACTTTTAATTCTAAGAGCATGGGGTTCTCCTTGTATCCATCTAGTCTCGTTTGCCGTAGTTGAGTTTTTTTCTTAAAACATCAAAGTAAGGATTGTTGGGTAGGTCGAGCTTCATGTGATTGAGTTTTGATTTCTGAATTTGAATCAAATCTCTTGTATTAATACCTTCGATCTTTTGCCCATCAACACTAAAAAGAGCTTGCGACTCAATAGATGTAATTTTAAGTCCTAACTTTTGTGTATCAGGAAGAGTAATGGGTTTATCGGTCAGACCATGGGGGCAAATGGGGGTCACCACGATGGCTTTGACCTCTGGGTGAATGATGGGGCCCCCAGCAGAAAGATTATAAGCCGTAGAACCAGTGGGAGTGCTCACAATTAATCCATCGGCTTTAAGTTCTGTGACAAGCATATCATTACTATAAATAGCAAGACTAATGAGTCGGCTAAAAGGACCACGCTCAATCACAATGTCATTAAGTGCAGTCAGATGAGTGATTTTGTTTCCCTTTTTGACGGCAATATCAAGTAAGGCTCTTGGCTTGAGAGAGACTTTGCCATTTAAAACACGTTGGATCACATGATACATTTCTTCGACAGTCACTTCTGTTAAAAAACCAAGTGATCCCAGATTAACCCCAATAATGGGAAGATTCTGAATTCCATTTAGAAAACGAACTGCGCGTAAGTAGGTTCCGTCTCCACCAAGGACAACAACAAAATCGAGTTTTTTAAGGTCTTTTTTGGCAATTTTTTTTGTTTGTGGAATAACTTTTTGATCGGGAAAAGTAAAAACCTGGGCTTTGTGAGACTTCAGCCAGCTTGCAAGTTCTTGGGCGATCTTAAATGGTTCTTGTTTATGGGGTCGATAGACTATTAAAACGTTTTTCTTTGAACTTTGAGCCATAACTTTTTTTATACTGTGATAGCCAAAGAGTCTAAGGAAAAGACCAAAGACCCATGACAAGATGGCTAAGAATCAGACAGGGGGATACAAAAATAGTCAGAGATGCTCTTTGTTGCCTTATCGTTGTTATAAAAAACAAGTAAAATCAATAACTTACAATGGCATCACAATTGTATATAAAGAAAGTATAGGAACATGGTTCCTTGGAGAAAAGTTATGAAGAAACTAATTTTTATTTTTGCACTTCTGATTATGGGAGTGGGTTTATCCAGCGGATTGATCGCATGTTCAAAAAAAGGCGGCGATTCCTCAAATGCAAATCCATACTATAATTATGGCTATCCTAACGGAAATTACGCATACCCAGGAGGTCAAAATCCGAATGGAATGTATCCAGGATATCCACAAGGTTATCCTGGTTATCCTAATGGTTATTATCCGCAGCGATACTTTGCAGGTTCGTGTGACTTGAGATTACAAGGCCCAGGTTGTCCTCCGGGATTTCAATGTGTTCCTATGATGGTACCATTTGGTGTTTGTCAAAAAATGTACTAGGAGATGTTATGAAAAGGTTTTTTCTCTTTACAATTTTATTAGTTGGCCTATCAAGCTTTGTGGCCTGTTCCCCTAACAAAAAATCAAACTCCATGAGAGGGACAAATGGTGCTGTTGGCGGACAAACAGGTGGAATTTGTCAAGCCTACCCAGGCTCTATTCTTATGACAAATCCTCAACAAATTGATCAGTTATTTAATATCACTCACGGTAATGGAGTTTATCCTCATCCTGCTGGTGCGGGATCTAATTATGGATATACTTTATTGTGTGTAGACCCTACGGTATACAATCAAGTTTTTGGTAATGGTAATGGTAACGGTGGGGCTTGCTACCCTGTCTGTGATAGCTTTGGTTGGTGTTTTTGCGGCTAACATCAACTCGATTTTAAAATAAAAAACCTCTTATCGGCTTTAAGAGGTTTTTTATTTTTGACCTCCTATTAAGAAAGACTTATGGTTTTCTCAAATGGAAACAATTTGTCACTATCTCTTAAAAGCTAAAAAACGAAAAAATAAAATTGCAGTAGAATATGCTCAAAACCGAAAGTGGAAGACCTTGGATTGGGCACACTACTATGATCTTGTCGAACGCTTTGCTTGTGGGCTTAAGACTTTAAATGTATCAGCACAAGAAAAGGTTATTATTTTTTCTAATACGCGATTGGAGTGGGCGATATGTGATATGGCCATACTTGGTCTTGGGGCTGTTACGGTTCCAGTTTATCAAAGTAGTATTGGAGAAGAAATTTCTTTTATTGTTGAAAACTCAGAGGCAACAACCATTATTTTTGAGACCCTGGATCTTTATAAAAAATATCAAAATGCAAAAGGACATGACAAGGTTCAAAACTTTATAGGACTTACGTTTTCTGCAGAAGGTGTTTTTTCTTATGAAGAGATTCTCAAAAAAGGTGATTCTTATCGAAAAGAGCATCCTGATTTTTTTGAAAAATCTTGTCAGAGTAGAAATCTGCAAGAATTGGCAACCCTTGTTTACACATCGGGTACGACTGGTATTCCTAAGGGTGCTTGTCTTTATCACGAACAAATTATGAGTGAAGTTTCAGAAGTTTTTCAGCGTATTGATATTGATCAAGAAGATAAAACTCTTACGTTCTTACCATTTGCTCATATCTTAGGGCGAGTGGAGCATTGGTCTCACGTTTATATGGGGTTTACTATGGCGTATGCTGAAAGCATTGAGCGTATAAGAGTAAATCTTCAAGTCGTTCGGCCCACATTTATGATTGCTGTTCCTAGAATTTTTGAAAAAATTTATACTGGAATGCAGATACAAATTGAAGCAAGCCCGTTGAAACAAAAAATGTTTCATTGGGCATTGAGTTTTGGTTATAAAGTGAGCGAGAGTAAGATTGCAAAAAAAACGCTCGATATCAAAACTCTTTTTGAGTATCAACTAGCTAAAAAACTTGTTTTTGATAAGTTTATGGAAAAATTAGGGGGAAGGCTCCGTTTTGCTGTATCTGGCGGTGCCCCGTTGAATTCAGAGATTGGTCGCTTTTTTCACGCGGCCAATCTTTTGATTTTAGAAGGTTATGGTCTAACAGAAACAACGGCCGCCATCTTTGCGAACACACCTTATGAATATAAGTTTGGAACCGTCGGCAAAGCCATAGGTGATGTCCAAGTAAAAATTGCAGAAGATGGTGAAATCTGTATTAAGAGCAAAAAAGTCATGGGTTCTTATTATAAAAACGAAGAGGCGACAAAAGAAGTTTTTGATGATGAGGGATATTTTAAGACAGGAGACATTGGGGAATTAGATGCTGATGGTTTTTTGAAAATTACAGATCGTAAAAAGGATCTTATTAAAACGGCAGGAGGTAAGTATGTTGCTCCTCAGAAACTCGAAAATCTTTTAAAGTTAGATAGAAATATTGCCAATGTTTTGATTCATGGAGATCGTAGAAAATATGTGGTTTGTCTTGTAACTCTTAACGAACCAGTTGTTAAAGAATATGCAAAACAACACCAAATTGAGTTTATTCATTTTTCGGATTTGTGCCAAAATCCCAAAATAAAGGATCTTGTTCGTAATGCTGTTGCGCATGCCAATTCTCAGCTTGCGAGCTATGAAACGATAAAGAACTTTGCTATTTTACCACAAGATTTTACCATTGACTCAGGGGAATTAACACCATCTTTAAAAGTTAAGAGAAAGTTTTGTGATAAAAAATATGAGGCACAAATTAAAGCTTTATATGGTGATGATTTTGAATCTCAAGCCTAGTAATTAAAATAAAACTGAAAAGATATTCCAGCAAAAATTCCACCCAAATCAATGACGGGAGCATCGCCCGCTGAAGTCTTTACGGGAGATCCTGATGGATTGGTTCCACCGGCAAAATTGGGTGTATCTTGGTCGTATTTTAATTCGTGAGCTTTAACATAACGATAACCCATGTTGAATAACATTGTAGCACTTGAGCTTAATACAAATTCATATCCGAGGGAACTTTCAAAGGTATAAGCATATTGGCTCCACGAAGAATCAAACTGACTGGCTGAATATAATGCGCTTCCGGCAGGAGTGAGATTGTAGGAGTTTTTGACAGACACCTTTCCATAACCACCACCAAGAGAAAAAATAACCCGAGTGTTCGGGGTTCGCTTAAGAAAGTAATCAAAATGTGCAACCGGAAAAAATCCATAAATGCGACTATCAACATTCATCAACAATGAGTCGTCAGATTTTTTTCCTTCAAGAGATGTAAGACTTTGTGGATGGAGAACTTGAAACCCCAGAAGAAATGAATATTGGGGGGTCGGAAACATAAAACCTAACTCAAGAGAGCTACTGTACTTGATTGTTTCTGTAAACTGAGTTTGAGAACCACTCGTTTTAAGAAAAGCATCCTGTTGGGCGTTGGAGGTTCCTGCACTTCCGCGAACATAGGCGCCAAAGGATTGGTTATACAAATTAAACACTCGCGCATGACAGTTGAGAGAAATAAGAAGGATCATGGATATCAGAAAAAAAGCGCGCATGGTTTTAGGATAAATTGAAATTGTGGTGATCTCAAGGCCATTGGACCTTTGGCCTTAATTATTTACGTCCAGAAGGCTTTCGGACTTGAATAAGATTGAGATGTACTTGAGATGTAACATTGGGATTAAGTTCTAAAACTTTTTCTGCATAAATTCCTTTTTCTGAATTATACGCCTGGACCTTAACGTGTGTTTTTGCAGGAACAGGATATTTCAAAATAGGGGCTTGCGCAGAAATCTTTTTTCCGTTAACAAAAATATCGGCACTGCCTCCGCTGACACTGATATTAATATAGGCGATCAACATCTTTTTAAGATTGATACGAACCTCATCACCTTGGCCAGTTGTGAGCATAGATTTATTAGCGATATAATAACCATCTTTTTCAAGTTTCAAATTATAGGGTTGATTCACCGGAACTCGTACTTGCCCTGGCGTAATAGTATCTGTTGATTTATCGTTAATAAAAATATTAGCTCCAGAAGGAATGCTTGTTACAAGCAAATTGTAATAGGCCTCTGTTGATGGCGAGGTTTTCTTTTCTGGTGCTTCAGAAGAAGAAGTTTGTTCTTGGCCGATCATATCTTTTATTCTACTGACAAAAGAATGCGAAATATCTGAATCGTTCATATAGAAAAGAATTCCGCCACCAAGGATGAGAGTGAGGATAAAAAATCGAAAGAATGAAAAGCGCGATCGTTTAATAATGACAGATTGTGTGGACTGCGTATAGGGGTATGACATTTGGGTTTGATAGTCGGGACGAAGACCTATTTTTGTTTTACCTTTTTGAGCCGTATTATATCGGGGGTTTGATTTTTTTGAGCTGGCCACAACAAGGTTTTGACGGTCAAATTCAATATCAAAGTTTCTGATTTGGCTTTCGGAGCTCAGATTAAGTTCTTGTGACTTGGTATTGCGATCTAAAGGGTTTGTTTGGCTTGAACTGTTTGTTTCTGTAATGGTATCGGTTCTTTCGACAAATTGTGTTTTTTCGTCTTTAGAGATTGTGATTTGCGCATACTCAATCATTTTTTGGCGCGCCTCTTCTCTTTCTTCGTAAAAAATTGTCTTAAGTGTCTGAGAGATGTCGCGAGATGTAAACTCTGGAGCGTTCTTGTTTAAAAAGATTTGTAAATCTTGAGCCAGCTCTTCTGCTGATTGGTAGCGAAGTGTGCGATCTCGAGCTAGGGCTTTCATGGTAATACGTTCGAGCTCTTGTGGAATATTAGGGTCAAGCTTTCGTAGAGATGGCACATGACATTCGCGAATTTTTTTAAGAGTATTGATTTCGTTATTGGAAACAAAAAGTCTGTCTTGAGCTAAAAGTTCCCAAAGAACAATGCCCAGAGAAAAGATGTCTGTTCTGAAATCAACTTCAAACCCGTCAGCTTGTTCTGGACTCATATATCCAAACTTGCCCTTGAGCGTTCCGGCTCTTGTGGTTTCGATTTTGCTTTCTGCTTTCGCAATACCAAAATCAATAATTTTAATTTCACCATCATAAGACAACATAATATTTTGAGGGCTGATGTCACGATGAGTGATATTGAGGGGTGAGCCCGTCGTGCTGTCTACGCAGCGATGGGCATGGTCAAGTCCTTTTGCAGCTTCTTTGATAAGAAAAACTATTTGCGGAAGTGTAAAGTATTTTTTTTCTTTCTTAAATCTATTTAAAATCTGTCTTAAATTTTTACCATCAACATATTGCATGGCAAGAAAAAAGAGATTGGATTGTACTCCAAATTCAAAAATGGAAACAACATTGGCATGATTAATATTAATGGCAATTTTAGCCTCTTCTTTGAACATCTCAATAAATTCATGATTATTAGAATACTGTGGAAGAATTCTTTTGATTGCTACAAACTTAGAAACGTTTTCAATTCCAGGCACCTTTGCCAAATAAATTTCGGCCATACCACCGGTAGCAATCTTGTCTAAAAGAACATATTTCCCAAATATTTCAGGTTTGATTTCCATGATATCCCTTTTGTAATCTATCGGAAAAATATGCTAGTATTTAAACAGCTTAAAGTACAAACTCGACTAATGGAGAGGTTATGAAGTGGATAGGGCTTACCGGAGGAATGGGGACCGGAAAAACAACGGTATCGGGGATTATCCAATCACTGGGCTATCATGTTTTAAATGCAGACAAAAATGCTCACGAAGCTTTGCAAAAAACATCTCCGGTATTTTCTCGAATTATCCAGACCTTTGGCCCACACATCCTTCGTCCCGATGGAGAAATCGATAGAAAAAAATTAGGAGATATTGTTTTTGCAGATAAATTTCAATTATCAAAGTTAGAGTCTATTGTTCACCCACAAATTCAGGAGTTAACCAAAAGAGACCGCCAAAAACTTGCTGAAAGCGGAATCGCTCTTGCATTTTATGATATTCCTCTTCTTTTTGAAAAAAGATTGGAGAAAAGTTTTGATAAGATTCTG
>JBDHWX010000003.1:0-24812 GCA_039810365.1 Bdellovibrionales bacterium
GGCAGCTACAGATACGATATTACTCTTTAGTTCAAATAGCATTTTGTTGTATTTTTTTAAGGAAGCCCTTAGTTATTAAGGGCTTTTTTGTATTAAGGAGTTATCAATAATGTTGAGTACGCTTATGAGTGCTATTAAATTTTGGGCAACAAGAGATGTTGTAATGGGTAATGATATTGTCGCGTGGACTCAGGCCGCCATTGTTTTTGTAGTGACCTTCGTTGTGTTGTTTTTAATCAAGGTCGTTTTTGCGGCAAGATACAGAAAAATGCGAGCTATAACAACAGATCGACTAACCCCTCGGCTTATTATCTTTTCATTTCTAAAAAAAATTAGAATCAGCTTTATTTTGGTGACCTCTCTATTTTTGGCGACACAAGACCTGGTTTTTTCTCACCACTTGGGTGTTGTATTAAAATATGTTTTTATTTTTTCAATTTTTTTTCAGCTTCTGATTTGGGCTAATTTTAGCGTGAACCTCTATGCAGAAAGATATGTTCGCAAAAATATGCAAAGAGATCCAACGGCTCTAACAGCCATACATATTTTTACCCTTATTTGGAAGATTGTGGCTTTTTCGATTATTATCCTGATCATGCTTGATCAGATGGGGTTTAATATTACAACCCTTCTTGCGGGTCTTGGTGTTGGTGGTATCGCCGTTGCCTTTGCCCTGCAAAATATTTTAAGTGATATTTTTGGTTCTCTGGCCATTATTTTTGATAAGCCGTTTAAGGTGGGTGACATTATTAAGTTTAATGATTTTACTGCCCGAGTAGAACAGGTGGGGCTTAAGACAACACGTCTTAGAAATGTGAATGGGGATCAGATCGTTTACTCAAATAATGAAATTTTAAAAACGACCATTCAAAATTTTGGTAAAATTCAGGACAGAAGAGCCGTTGTCACTCTTGGCGTAACTTATGAGACTCCTTTTGAAAAACTTGAAAAGGTACCAGAGCTTGTTCGACAGTGTATTTTTTCTCAAAAAGGGACTCGTATCGATAGCATTATGTGTAGTCAGCTGGCAGATTCCAGTATTAACTTTGAGGTCATTTACTTGGGATCAGAGCTATCTATGGCAGATTGGAAAAATATTCAGCACAATGTGAATATGGAAATCTTAAGAGTTTTTAATCAAGAAGGGATTTCCTTTGCCTATCCAACCCGGACAGTTTATACCAAGAGCTTCTAAAAATCTGTTTACCTAAGAGAGTTTCATGAGCTTAAGGAATATTTGTATCATCGCCCACGTGGACCACGGCAAGACAACCCTTGTTGATGGACTTTTAAAACAATCCGACACCTTTGGAGATCGCACAACGCTTGATGAGCGAGTGATGGACTCCATGGATTTAGAAAGAGAGCGTGGAATTACAATTCAAGCTAAGAATGCTGCTATTAAAAAAGGTGATGTGAAGATCAATATTGTCGATACTCCGGGCCACGCAGATTTTGGTGGAGAAGTCGAAAGAATCTTAGGAATGGTTGATGGAGCCGTCCTTCTTGTGGATGGTGCCGAAGGCCCACTTCCTCAAACGCGATTTGTTTTACAAAAAGCTTTAGAGAGAGGGTTTAAAATTATTCTTGTTATTAATAAGGTGGATCGTACGGAGTGTCGCGGGACAGACCGTGTTCAGCAGGTGATCGATCAAACGTTTAATTTATTTGTAGATCTTGGAGCTACAGATGAACAAGCAGATTTTCCCATCCTCTATGCTTGTGCAAGACAGGGCTGGTGTACCCACGACTTTAACGAAGTAGAAGATCTTATTGAAGGTCGCAAGAAGGGCAGTCTAGAACCACTTTTTGGTGAGGTTCTTAAAAAAATTAGCCCTCCTCAAATTGATACAGAAAAACCTTTTCAGATGATGGTTTCTAATATTGGCTGGAATGATTTTGTTGGACGTCTTGCTATTGGAAGAGTTCTCACCGGACAAATCAAAACGGGTGATCGTATTGTACGAAAAGGTCAAAAAGACAGCGGGCACCCATTTGATGAGAGTTTTAAAGTCTTAAAGATTTTTACTTATATGGGGCTTGCTCAAATAGATTCGGAGATGGCAACGTCGGGAGATGTTGTCTGCATTGCGGGAAGTGATGATTTTGAAATCGGCGATTCTCTTGTGCTCAATGATGCAATTGAGGCCCTGCCAAGAATCGCAGTAGGGCAGCCAACCCTTGCTATGATTTTTTCAGTTAATACATCTCCTTTTTCGGGCCGTGATGGCGAGGCTGTTCAGTCTCGGAAACTTCGCGAACGGCTGTTAAAAGAAGTCAGACATAATGTGGCCATTAAGTTTTCTGATACCGATTTGCCAGATCAATTCCGAATGTTTGGTCGCGGAGAATTGCAATTTTCGATTCTCATTGAGCAAATGCGCAGAGAAGGCCTAGAATTTATGGTGGGAAAGCCTGTGGTATTAACGACAGTTGAAGATGGTCAAAAAATGGAACCCCTTGAAAGGCTCAATCTTGATTTACCCGAGGACTACGCAAGTGATGTGACAAGAATGTTTCAGGAAAGAAAAGGCGTTCTTGTTTCTTACGAAAATGCGGGAACCTATTCTTCTTCTACAGGAACAAAAAATAGAGTGCGTTTGGAGTTTGATGTTCCAACGCGAGGTCTTTTGGGGATGAGATCAAAGTATTTAACTGCGACTCGCGGAGAAGGTATTATGAGTTCCATTCAAATTGGGACAACCCCTTGGAAGGGTGAAATGCTTCACCGCAATTGGGGGGCCATGGTGGCAGATCGCAAAGGCACTGTGACAGAGTATGCACTGATGGGACTTGAAGATCGAGGAATCCTTTTTGTAAAGCCGGGCGTAGAAGTATATGAGGGCATGGTCATTGGTGAATTTAATAAAGAAAATGATCTTAACGTGAATGCCGTCCGAGAAAAAAAACTCACCAACGTACGAGCCTCTGGCGCAGAGGTTTTGGTTGCCCTAAAAGGGGTTCGAGAAATGAGTTTAGAAAAATGTTTAGAGTGGATTGACGAAGACGAGTGGATTGAGGTTTCGCCAAAAGAAATTCGCCTTAGAAAAAAAGTTCTTGCTCAAAATATGCGCGGGGTTCACAGGGGAAATCGATAAAGGCGGCCCAGGGGAATGCCATCACGCATCAAAAAAGAATTATATTGATAACCTTTGCCACCATTAGGTAAAAACTTCACAACCTAAGGGGGGTTATATGTTCAAATTAATAGCAATAGCTGCGCTTTCCACACTGGCCTTTGGTCAAGTTTCTAAAGCTGATACTCAAAGTCAGTATCTTCAAATTAAATCCATGAGCGTACAGGAAATTCCTGTGGATCAAAACCTGCTTATGAAAGTACGTAGCGAGATCAATCCATACGATATTCAAGGCTCACTTGAGGCTCGTGACGAGGGGAATCCGCTTGATGTTGTTGATCCAATTAAGGCAGCCAATGATGTTTTAGATGGCATTATCAACTTTGGATCTAAAGTTTGGAAGATTTTTGAAAAAAGCACACCAGTTGTAAACCTCAATATGCAAAGAGCAAATGCCCTTCCGGCTCAATTAAGAGAGTGGACAGAAATGGACAACTGGAGCGATGTCGAAGCAAAACAATATGCGGTTACTTATAAAAACGGTTTTAATGCTGATGTTGTAACCTTTAAAGTGCTTTTAACTTATGCGTATAACGGTCAATACAATGGAACGGGCCGATACCTCAATCAAGTTGGCTTTTTAGCAAACGAATATAATGTTGCTCCTCTTTTTACTCTCAATGCGCAATCCGAAGTTGTGCGAGTTCAGAATGTGGGAACAAGAGCTGCTCCGATTGCGGGACTTGAGTTGAACTTGACTTACCAAGTAGAAAACGTCTTAACAAAAAGACAAAGTGCTTTAAACTACTATCTACGTGGTGATGGTGCTCTTAAACTTCGTCAGGCATTGAAGTAATTCTAAAAAAATAAGACCTCAGGTTTTCTTTGAGGTCTTTTCGTGACATCAAAAGCAAACTTCCGCACAATAAAAGAAAAATTGAATTTGCGGGGTTTGCTTTATGATTTTTCTTAAGCCATTTGAGAAAAACTATCTTCAGACTAAAGTCAAAGTCCAAGCCAACTCCCAAAAGTTAAAAAATAAACTGAAGATACAATTTTGTATTGATGATCCCGAATCCATGATTTTATTACCTAAACGCCAGCAGATTCTTCAAAGAAGTCACGATTTGTGGCAGACAACCTGCTTTGAGTGTTTTTTTTCTCCACGCACAGAAAAAAATTATTGGGAACTGAATTTAGATAATCACGGCAATTGGAATCTTTATCGTTTTCAAGAGTATCGAAATCCCCAGCCTCCACTGGAAGAAGACATTGTACAAAATCTGGAGTTGGAATTTCTAAAGACAAAATCAGGGTTTGAAGTGGAATGCTTTTTGGATCTCAAGGAGATTCATCTGGAAAATAAAGCACTAGATGTGGGGCTTGCTTGTGTGATTGAATGGAGTAACAAAGAAAAATCGTTTTATGCTTTGGCACATAAAAGTGAAAAGCCAGATTTTCATAACAGAGAGACTTTTGTATGCAACTTGGAATAGAGGTTTTGTTAAAAAACAAAAAAGACATTCAGTATTTAAAATCTAAAAAAGTGGCTCTGGTTGCTCATCCAGCTTCTTTGGATCACGGGCTTAGTCATTCTTTGGACCTTCTTCAAAAGGCCGTAAAACTATCTGCGGTTTTTGGTCCTCAGCACGGTGCCAAGGGCGAAAAGCAAGATAATATGATTGAAACAGATGACGAGTTTCACGCTGCTTTTGGATTTCCTATTTTTAGCCTTTACGGAAAAGTCAGACGGCCTACAAAAGAAATGATGCAGACATTTGATGTCCTTCTTTATGATCTACAAGATTTGGGTTGTCGCATTTACACCTTTATTACAACGCTGCTTTATTTAATGGAAGAGTGTGCGAAATATAAAAAAGAACTTTGGATATTAGATCGCCCCAACCCTGTGGGGCGCCCCATCGAGGGGTTGTTGTTAGATAAAGGCTTTGAAAGTTTTGTAGGCGCTGCTCCCATGCCCATGCGCTATGGTTTAACGGCAGGAGAGCTTGCTCTTTGGTATAAAGATCATTTCAAACTAGATTTAAATTTAAAAATTATCAAAATGAAAAACTATTCTATGGATAAGGGATTAGGTTTTGGCTGGCCTCAGGGAGAGCTATCGTGGACAAATCCAAGTCCCAATGCTCAAACACTCTTTATGGCAAGAGCATACCCCGGAACGGTTATGATTGAGGGCACAACTCTTTCTGAGGGGCGAGGTACTACAAGAGCCCTTGAGATTTTAGGAGCTCCTGACATTGATTTTAAAAAAATACTGAGACGAATGGAAGAGCTTGCTCCTGGTTGGCTAAAGGGAACTATTTTGAGAGAATGTTATTTTGAGCCAACCTTTCATAAGCACCAAAAAAAACTTTGTCATGGAATTCAGATTCATACAGATTGTGCCAGCTACAATCATGAAAAATTTAAGCCCTATCGTATTGTAGCACTTGTTTTAAAGGTTATTCGTGAATTTCAGCCAGATTATGAGATTTTTAGGGATTTTCCTTATGAATATGAAACAAGTCGGCTCGCCTTTGATGTGATTAATGGAGGAGAGAGCTTACGCCAGTGGATAGAAGATCAAAATCAGAAGCCACAGGATCTGGAGAACCTTTTAAAAAGAGATGAAACTCTTTGGAAAAAAGAAATTAAAAAATATTACCTTTATAAATAAAACTGTGATCTGATATTTTCTTATCAAGGAGAGATATTATGAAATGGATTTTTCTTTTTATTTCGCTCGTTATATCAACAGCGGCATTCTCTAGCGGCAAACTTGCTCAAGAAGGAGCGTTTGTCCCTGACACAGATAAGAAAATTTTAAACCAATTGATAGTGAATACGGATCTTATTTTTGATCACGTGAGTTCTCAGGGTTTTGAAGTTTATGGTCCCCAAGGGCTTTATCGCTATCTTGATAGGATGAATATTTCTTATCAGAATTTGAACGAACTACAGGTTGCCTCTTTGGATTATCCTTCTCCAGATGAAATTGTGCAGGGATTAGAGAATCTTCATGCCCAGTATCCAGAACTTACTCAAATTATTAATATTGGAAAAACTGTTCAAGGCCGAAGTCTTTTGGTTTTAAAAATTTCAAATCGTGCCTCTGTTGATCAGCATAAGCCTGAGTTTAAATATATCTCAAGTATGCACGGCGATGAGATTACCGGGCGAGAGCTTATGATGAGACTTGCTAAAGATCTATTGGCGGCCTACGGTAAAGATGAAGACATTACGAATCTGATAGACAAAACAGAAATTTTTATTATGCCGTCTATGAATCCAGATGGCTCTTATTTAAGGCAAAGGGGAAATGCCCGTGGTTATGATTTGAATCGAAGCTTTCCAGAATTTATTGATGGAGATCAGGATTCAACGTCTGGTCGTCAACCAGAGGTTGCAGCCGTGATGGATTTTCAATCTCAAAGAAATTTTGCCATGTCTGCAAATTTTCATGGAGGAGCAGAAGTTGTAAGCTATATGTGGGATGCACAATATAAAAGACATCCTTTTGATAGCATGATTATTGATCTTGCTCTTGATTATACGAGTCGAGTTGACTACATGAAAAATTCATATGAATTCCAAAGGGGTATTACAAACGGGTATGATTGGTACCAGGTAAAAGGAGGAATGCAGGACTGGAGCTACATTTGGCACAATGATTTGCAATTTACCATTGAGCTTTCTTATACCAAGTGGCCACCTTATTCGAGTATTGATAGTTATTATGCAAAAAATAAAGCAGCACTGATCCAATTTATTCGAGATATTCATATGGGAGCAGGATTTTATCTCGATCAACCAGATGTATCTGGAGAGGTTGCTGTTTACAAAAAAGAAGGCAATCAAAAAATAAATCTTGGAACTTATCAATTTCGTCACTCTGAGTTTTATAAAGTTTTACCTGTGGGAGATTATAGCTTTGAAATCTTAGCAAGTGGTCAGCAAAAAATGCGAGTCATTGATGTACGGGTTCAAAAACCAACAGGTCAATATTCATCAAATTATACTTTGTTAGAATAAAATTTTTTAAAATTCTTTTGGATATAAAGAGGCCTCTCAAAACGAGGCCTTTTTATTTTTATGCTATTTAACTTTGAAATAAACAAAAGGTCCCATCTTCCCAATAAGATATCTCATTATGAGAAAGTTTATAAAAGTGTCGAAGTTTTAGAGTCTTATTTTGATGAAAGCCGGTCCTTTTTATTTTTTATCACGCCCCCCTTGATATACTAAGGGTGTATCAAAAAAGATAAAAGAGGGTAGGGATATGAGGAACGTAATTGGTCTTACACTCGGTTTTGTTTTGGCAATAACCGTTATGGCATGTAGTAAGGATGGGCGAGACTCAGAGCCTGTTCGATATTCGCCTTATGATGTGAATCTTTACGCATTAAATAAGCTTTCTTGTGATCCTCTTGGTGGAGGTGATACTGGAGAAAATCCCACAGCAGGGATTCAGGCAACCCTTTATTATTTGAGAAGCGGTCAGACTCCTCCTCAAAGTGTTGCAAGTTACATGAGTCAAGGCCAAAGGGCCGATCAATTTTTGTTTTTCTCTCAAATCAATGTGCCAACAAGAATGTTTAATACAGGATTCCCTTTAATGTCTGGTGGACTGATCTCAAAGGATGACGGAACCACTCTTTACGAATATTTTGCGCTTCGCTTTTTAACCACATTGCAGTTGGCCCCAGATGATGAAGAGGGTACTTATGAACTTGCCCTTTTGTCTGATGACGGTGCCATTTGGCGGATCAAAAATGAAAATGGCAACTATGAGGAGGCCGTCAACAATGATGGTGATCATCCCACACGCATGGGGTGTAGTAGTTATCGAATCAACATGACAAGATCAACACAAAGACTTATGCAACTTGATTATTATCAGGGGCCCCGTTATCACATTGCCGTTATTCCCATTTGGAGAAAGGTTGGTTCGGGGCAAACGACAGATCCGCTTTGTGGTGTGAGTGGTAATAACTACTTTTTTAACCCTGACAATAACTCTCAGCCGCTTCACTATAATGATCTTTTGGCTCGAGGATGGAAACCTCTTAAGGCTGCTAACTACAAGCTTCCCGAAAGTGTCATTTTTAATCCATGCCAAGGTGGAACAAATCCCGTTGTAACCAACTTTGTTGTTGAAGATCAAATTGATGGGGTTGTAAAAGCCACATGGAAAACAGATATTCCATCGACATCGCAATTACGAATCGTAGATTTAACCACAGGGGCAGAACAACTTACAGAAAGTGATAACATTTTATCAACGGATCATGTTGTATTTGCCGTTGCTCTGAAATCTGGTCATCAATACCAGTTTCAAGGAGTTTCTATTTCTGAATCCTATGGAAAGGTTATTAGCTCTCCTGTGACAATGGTGCTTCAGTAGTTATTTCAAGCTCCCAGGGATGGGATCGCCACCTGAGGATCTTTAAAATTTATTTTTTAACGAGAGGCTTATATTTAATTCTGTGGGGTTGATCAGCTTCAACGCCAAGTCTTTTTCTTTTGTCTTCTTCGTAATCTTTGTAGTTACCCTCAAACCAGATTACTTGAGAATCACCCTCAAAAGCTAAGATGTGAGTTGCAATGCGATCTAAGAACCATCTGTCGTGGGAGATCACAACGGCACAACCAGCAAAGTTTAAAAGAGCTTCTTCCAGTGCACGAAGGGTGTTGACATCAAGATCGTTCGTGGGCTCGTCAAGAAGAATGACGTTTCCGCCACTTTTAAGCATCTTAGCAAGATGAACGCGATTGCGTTCTCCGCCAGAAAGTGCTCCCACCTTTTTTTGTTGATCGGTCCCAGAAAAGTTAAACTTGGAGACATACTGACGACCATTAACCTCTTTATTTCCTAAAAGAATAAGCTCTGAATTATCACAGATTTCTTGAAAGATAGTTTTGTCGGGATCAAGTGTTGCACGAGATTGATCCACATAACCAAGCTTAACGGTTTCTCCAACCTTAAATGTACCGCTGTCTGGTGTTTCTTGTCCTGTGATCATTTTAAAGAGGGTCGTTTTTCCTGCACCATTGGGACCAATAACACCAACAATTCCCCCGCGCGGAAGTTTAAAGTTAAGATTTTCAAATAAAAGCTTATCACCAAATGCTTTAGAAACATTGTTGGCCTCAATAACCACTTCACCAAGACGTGGCCCTGGCGGAATATAAATTTCAAGGTCTTCAATGCGTTCTGCAATATCTTGATTTAAAAGACTTTCGTAGGCTGTAATGCGGGCCTTGGATTTTGCTTGTCTTCCGCGAGGGCTTTGGCGAACCCATTCGAGTTCTCGAGAAAGTTGTTTTTGTCTTTTGGTCTCTGATTTTTCTTCTTGCGCTAATCTTTTTTGTTTTTGTTCCAGCCAAGAAGAATAATTTCCCTCCCATGGGATTCCATGACCGCGATCCAGCTCTAAAATCCAGCCGGCAATGTTATCTAAGAAGTAACGATCATGCGTAATAGCCACAACCGTTCCCGCATAATCGTGTAAAAATCTTTCAAGCCAAGCAACAGATTCGGCATCAAGATGGTTGGTGGGTTCATCTAAAAGCAAAATATCGGGTTGGCTTAAAAGAAGTCTGCAAAGAGCAACACGACGTCTTTCTCCTCCGGACAAGTTTTTTACTGGAGCATCTGGTGGGGGACATCTAAGAGCGTCCATGGCGATAGCTAATTTTCTTTCGAGATCCCAGGCGTTAGTAGCATCAATTTTATCTTGAAGGGTTGCCTGTCTTGCTAAAAGCTTTTCCATTTCCTCTGGAGTCATTTCTTCGGCAAACTTTGCGCCAATGGCTTCAAACTCGGCTAAAAGATCGGCAGTCTCTTTAACACCTTCTGTAACATTTTCTTTAACAGTTTTATTTTCGTTAAGCTGTGGTTCTTGTTCTAGATAGCCAACGCTAACGCCCTCTCGAGCAAAAGCTTCTCCTAGAAAATCTTTATCTCGGCCTGCCATAATTTTTAATAGTGTTGATTTTCCGGCGCCATTGAGGCCAAGGATTCCAATTTTTGCACCATCAAAAAAAGAGAGATAGATGTCTTTTAAAACAGGCTTTTGGTTATAGGATTTACCAAGGCCCTTCATGGTATAAATAATTTGTGGCACGATTGCTCCTTGTTTTATGGATGTCCTTTTATATGGGGAGTTTTCAAAATAATCAAGGAGAGAGGTTTTTGGATAAGCTCATATAGGGTCTTTTGCAAAAGATGCAATGATGTTAAGAGAGCCATGTTTAGCTCCATGAGAGCAACATTGACGAGCTTTTCTTATCTCAAAACAAGACGTATCGGATTCAAAACAACATTAATTTTTCAAGACCTTGGTCCGATAAAGTAATATGCAAAAGTTAACTTTAGAAATGGTTGTTATTGGTGTGTTGATATTGTTACCTGTGCCAAGCAAAGCGCAGTTTGTGCCGTGGTCCTCAAGGCAGGGACCGTCCTCTCTTCGCTCCAAAGCAGATGCAAAATATCAGGATATGTGGACGCTATCGGATTGGCTTGAAACACAAAGAAAAGTCAGGCTCATGGATCAGTGGCTTGCCATGAATTCATCATCAAATCCCTTCGAATTTTATCTTGGCGGAGGGGTCACAAAGTATGAAAGAACAGTGGATAAAAATGGAGCCTTACAGCCCGTCCAAGAATTTAATATGGCCCAAGGCACATTTGGTGCTTTTGCTTCTATTATTGGCTTGGAGGCCAATTACACGCAGGCTAAAGATAACTATGATCAATTTGAGGGGCAAATTAATCTGCGCTTATTGGGACGCTCTCAACAAGGTACGAACCTAACGGGTTTTTATGGAGTTCGTAAAAAAACTTATGATGAAAAGTCTTTTACAACTCAAAAAGAAGTTGTTCAACAAAATATGGCCGGAGGAAGCTTGACCCTCAATATCACTCGCTTTTTTGGGCTTAAAGGAACTTATAAAAATTATTTTAAGCATAAAACAAAATTGGACAATGAAGTTGATGGCAAAAGAGTTGAGGGAACAGCTTTTATTGATTTTTTATTTGTTCGCGTTTCGGGAACATTTTTCCAAGAAGATGAAAATTACAAAACACAATCTGGTGACCTCTATAAGGTCAAAAGCCGCGGCATTCTGGGTGGACTAGAATTGTTTTTTTAAGGCGCACCTAGGGCACAAATTAAGGTCAATAGTTTTTATTTTTCATCAATTAAAAAAGATCTTTCGCCAGTACTGGTATCGGGAATGACATCAAAATAGATTCTGCCAATTTCGCGTCCGTCTGTGGTCTCAAGCTGCACGCGCCATTTGCCTGGTGCATATTTATTTTTATAGGTAAAGCCGCGAAAGCCCTCTTCTCTTCCTCCAGAAATTTTCATGGGGATTAAGTCCCAGGGCGTCCAGCCCAACTTTGGATCATCGTAGATCCAGCGGACCCGAACTTCATCAGAAAATCTTGCCGGAGAATAAATATTTGTAAAAAAGTAGATAGGGTCCCCTGAACGCGCCAAAAATGTTTGATCACCATTTTGCCAAATCTTCCATCTTGGCCGTTGATGATACAAAAGGTACTGCCCATTTTCTTTTTCTATTTTATGATAAATGCCCATAAATTTTGCAGAAAGAGGCACTGGTGGAATCCAGCCTAAAAGATAAAAGCTAATAAAAAGTACTTCTACCCCAAGGGTTGGCAGGAGGATTTGTTTTCTTAAAAAGGTCTTGTCCGAGATTTGTTTTTTTATTCGAGTAATAAAGAAAAGAAGAACGGCGGTTGTGATAAAAACGGCAAGGGCAAAGGGAATCCAGCCAATAAAGCCCAAAACAACGGGAATCATCATAGAAAAAAAAGCATTGAGACAGAGTGTGTAAATTAAAAATTTTGGCCAAAGACCAATTTTTTTTACACTATGGTTTTCATTGGCGATAAGAATGACAGATATTAAAATCATAAAGACAAAAGAAGAAAGGAGCGAGGAGCTCTTAAAATAAAAAATGGAATAAATATTGAGGAGCGTTCCGAGTGCAAAATGCACAAGGGCCATGCGATATTCCCAAGCTTTTTGAAGCCAAGATGGAATCTTAATTTTTTCAAATAAAAGAAGTGAGTCGCAGTAAAGAACACCACCTATAACAAAAAGATAGAAAATTTGCTGAACAACGGAGAAGAGCTCATCAATTTCTTGGATCATGATGAGATCAAAGGCAAAACCACTAATAAAAAAACCGATAGAAAAGTAATTTTCGTGGTCTTTATAGTATTGTTGGAATTGCGCAAGGCGTTTCATTAGCCGTATCTTCTCATTGATCGAATTGATAACGCAAGGTGCGCATACCTTTTCAAGACTTAAATTTAGGTTGAATAAGACGTTTTAAAACGATTATATTCCTCATTGCAGCAATATATAAACAAGATTAAAGAAAGGAAGTCCTATGAATTTAAAAGTTTTATTAGCAGCTCTAGTTCTATCGTTGTCTATGACGGCCTGTTTAAAAGATAAGTCGGCAGAACAAGCTCCCGCAGAACAAAATCAGATGACTGCACCTGCAGACGAAAATGGAGCAGTTCCAACAGAAGCGCCGGCAGAGCCAACAGATTCTGGCGATACACAATCAGCTCAGTAATCTTGAATCAACACAGTCTAGTCTTCAAAACGCAAGTCTTTGGCTTGCGTTTTTTTTTATGTTAGCCTTGTGGCTTGGGGGAAATTCATATGTATCCATGGTTTAAAAATTATCCAAAAGGTATTCCACAGGAAATCAATCCAGATCAATATTCATCTATTGTTGAATTTGTAGAAGAGGCTTGTCAGAAGTTTAAAAACAAGGGCTGTTTTATGAATATGGATTGTACGCTCACCTTTGGTGAGATCAAAAAAAAGAGTGATGATTTTGCAGCTTTTTTACAAAATGAACTCAAGCTCAAAAAAGGAGATCGTATTGCCATACAAATGCCAAATCTTTTACAATATCCCATAGCTCTTTTTGGCGCAATTAAGGCCGGCTGTATTGTTGTTAATACAAACCCCCTTTATACAACAAAAGAGATGGAGCATCAGTTTCAAGATGCGGGTATTAAAGCCGTTGTGATTTTGGCAAACTTTGCTCACCAGCTTGAAAAAATTCTTCCACATTTTCCACGTATTAATATTATCACAACAGAAATCGGAGATTTGTTTCCTCCCGTCAAAAAACTTTTGGTGAATTCGGTAGTGAAGTACATAAAAAAAATGGTTCCGGCCTATAATTTACCTGGAGCCTATAAGTTTCAAGACGCCTTGGCTATTGGATCTCAACATCAATACAAACCTGTTTCTTTAAAGAATACGGATATTGCCTTTTTGCAGTATACCGGTGGCACAACGGGCGTTGCTAAAGGAGCGGTGTTAACTCATAGAAATATTATTTCCAATGTTTTGCAGGCAAGAGAATGGATGGCCGCTTCTTTTAAAGAAGGAGAAGAGAGAATTATTACAGCTCTGCCTCTCTATCATATTTTTTCTCTTACGGTAAATTGTTTGATTTTTATGCAGCTCGGAGCGCTTAATATTTTGATTACGAATCCAAGAGATATTCCTGATTTTATTAAAACTTTAAAAAAGAGTCATTTTACAGTGATGTCCGGGGTCAATACCCTTTTTAATGCTCTTATGAATCACCCAGATTTTACATCCATTGATTTTTCTAGGGTTAAGCTTTCGGTTGCAGGAGCCATGGCCCTACAATCAGCAGTTGCAGAACGGTGGAAGAAACTAACAAAGACAACGGTCTTAGAAGGCTATGGTTTAACGGAAGCTTCTCCTATTGTTTCTTGTAACCCTGTTGATGGAACAGATCGCGTTGGAACCATTGGACTTCCAGTTCCTTCAACAGTTGTGCAACTTCAAGATGATAGCGGAAATGAAGTGAGCATGGGCGAGCCAGGAGAGCTTTGTGTAAAAGGTCCACAGGTCATGCAAGGTTATTGGCAAAGACAAGATGAAACTGATAAGGTTATTCAAAATGGTTGGTTGCATACCGGTGATATTGCGGTTATGGATGCAGATGGATTTTTTAAGATTGTTGACCGTAAAAAAGATATGATTCTTGTCTCCGGATTTAATGTTTATCCCAACGAGGTAGAAGATGTTGTTGCTCAACATCCGGGAGTTTTAGAAGTTGCCGCTGTCGGCGTTCCAGATGAACATTCTGGAGAGGTTGTTAAAATATTTGTAGTGAAAAAAGATCCAAGCCTTACAGAAAAAGAGCTGCTCGATTTTTGTAAGGATAAGCTAACAAATTATAAACGACCACGCGCTGTTGAGTGGAGAACAGAGCTTCCCAAAACACCCGTGGGGAAGATATTACGTCGAGCCCTTCGAAGCTAGTATTTGCATCCTAGGAAGTTATTATGCAGATCCCAAGTTTACCCAATAAACCCTTTCGGTTTGTTTTGTATTTTTTAAAATTTTATAAGTGGCCACTACTTGTTATGACACTTATGGAATTTGGGCAGGCGGCTTGTCAAATTCTTGTTCCTAATGCTGTTAAAAGAATTATTGATGTCCACAGTTTTCCCGTTATAGAGGGAGCGTCACTATGGACTCAATATAAAGAGCCCATACTCTATTTTTTGTACCTCAGTCTTGGAATTTTGATTTTTAGTCGTATTAGCGGAACAATTTTAATTTATCTTAGTCCAGCTCTGCGAAGGCGAATTCGCAAGGAACTTTACCACTATTTACAATATCACTCCCAAAGATTTTTTTCGTCACACTTTTCAGGCTCACTTTCAAATCGTATTTCTGAGGTTGCGGTTTCATCAACTAGCGCTCTTTGGACCATTCTCTTTGATTTTTGGCCAACGTTTGTTTTATTTTCGTGTTCTCTTTTTGTTCTCTACAAGGCTCATATTGGTTTGGGAAATTTTTTAGGAATTTGGATTTTATTTTATATTACCGTGAGTTTTACACTGGCGATGATGTGTCGCAAGTACGCCAAAAAAGCAGCCGAAGCGAGAAGCGTTTTGAGTGGTAAAATCGTAGATGCCGTAACCAATATTATGAATACCAAAATTTTTAGCCAGCTTGAATATGAGCGAGACAACCTTAACCACTATCTTGATTTTGAGGTTAGAACCTCGCGGAACACTTTTTGGTTTATGGAGAGAATCCGTTGGTTTCAATTTCTTTCCACATTGTTTTTGCAAGTTGTGATCATTCTTTATTCTTTAAAAATTTGGCAAAAGGGTGAGATTACAGTGGGTGATTTTTCGATGGTGACAACGCTTGCGCTTTTAATTATTAACGATGCCAGAAGTCTTTCAAGACGCTTCTTGGAGTTTTTTGAATATCTTGGAAATATTTCTGAGGGCGTTGGGATTATGATTGTGCCACACGATATTTTGGATAGTGTGAATGCTCAGACAATGAATGTATCAGAGGGGAAAATTGATTTTAAGAATGTTACCTTTGAGTATGTCGCCGATAAGGAAATTTTTAAGAATCTCAACATTACGATTCATGCTGGAGAAAAAGTTGGCCTTGTTGGTTTTTCTGGTTCAGGCAAATCCACTTTTATGAATCTGATTTTGCGTCTCTATGAACTGCAATCCGGAGAAATTTTGATAGATGGTCAAAATGTTTCTTCTGTCACACAAGATTCTTTAAGAGACAATATTAGCGTGATTCCACAAGATCCCATGCTTTTTCATAGAACTCTTATGGAAAATATTCGTTACGGTAAAATTGCGGCTACTAATGAAGCGGTTATTGAGGCATCAAAACTCGCTCATGCTCATGATTTTATTATAGAAAAAAAAGACGGGTACCAGTCACTAGTTGGTGAAAGAGGGATTAAGCTTTCGGGTGGACAAAGACAGCGTATTGCTATTGCCAGAGCCTTTCTTAAAAATGCACCCATTGTTTTAATGGATGAGGCAACGTCTTCTTTGGATTCCTATACCGAAAAACTTATTCAAAAGAGTTTAACAAAGCTTATGCAAAAAAGGACAGTCTTGGTTATTGCTCACAGACTTTCAACAATCTCTCAGCTTGATCGAATTCTTGTGTTTCACGAAGGCAAAATAATAGAAGATGGTACCCACGATCAGCTTTTAAGAAAAGGTGGCCACTATGCGAGCATGTGGAATATGCAGGTTGGTGGCTTTTTGCCACGCGCTCTAGAAGAGGCGTCAAATGCCGCGAAACATGAAGTAGACGGCGCCAATTAAACAAAGGCTTGCGTAGATAAAGTTTTTTTGCAAGGGAACATTCATATAAAAAATTGCAAAAAGAGCAAAGACGACCATTGTGATGACTTCTTGCATGACCTTGAGCTGAGGCAAAGAAAAATATCGAAATCCTATACGATTGGCTGGCACTTGAAATGTGTATTCTGCAAGCGCAATCAGCCAACTTATGAGAATAACAAAGACGATGGGCCTATCCCTAAAATTTTTAAGATGTCCGTACCAAGCAAGAGTCATAAATGCATTGGAAATGACTAGCAAACCAATTGTCTTTAGCATAAAATCTCCTATGAAGAACTTTTCTTAAGGTTGCAAAGCCATATTTTCAATATTCTTTAAGAAAATAGCAAAAGTTTTATTTTTAATTTTTCATGAAGGAGTAGCAGATGAATCCATTTATTGAAAGAAAAGTTGGAAGGCTTGGTTCTATCCCATTTGACCTTATAAAAAATGAACACTTTATTCCTGCAATAAAAAAAGGAATCGAGGAGGGCCATGAAAATTTAAAAAAAATAAAAGAAGTTGTAACACCAACATTTGATAATACTATTTTTGCCCTAGAACATGTTTCAGATCTTTTAGATAAGGCTTCAGGAGTTTACTTTAATCTCCATAGCGCAGAGGCTACACCAGAATTATCGGCTCTAGCGTCTGAAGTTTCGGTTCTTTGTTCTGGTTTTAGCAGCGATATTTTTTTAGACCAAGATCTTTTTAAAAAGGTCCAATATGTTCACGAGCACCAAGAAGGATTAAATTCAGAGCAAAAAAAATTATTAGATGATACCTATAAAGCTTTTGTTAGAAATGGTGCTCTTTTATCAGATACAGATAAAGAAAAACTTCGCAAGATAGATGCAGAGCTTTCACAATTGGGGCCTAAGTTTGCTGATAATGTTTTAAAGGCAACCAATGCCTTTGAGCTTAAAATAACAAATAGAGAAGATCTTGAAGGATTGCCACAAATGATTCAAGATGCAGCTTTTGTCCATGCCAAAGAAAAGGGGTATGTCAATACTTGGCTGATGACGCTTGATGCTCCCAGCATGGTGCCTTTTTTAAAATATTCTAAAAAAAGAGAACTGCGAGAAAAAGTTTGGAGAGCCTATAGCTCTCGTTGTGTTTCGGGAGAGTTTGATAATCAAGGGATCATTAAGAAAATTATTTCACTAAAAAAAGAGCGCTCAAACCTTTTAGGTTTTGAAACCTATGCTGATTATGTCTTAGAAGAGCGTATGGCACAAAATAAGAATCGAGTGTTTCAATTCTTAAATGAACTTGTGCAAGTTTCAAAACCAGCAGCCCAAAGAGAGCTTCAGGAGCTCAAAGACTTTGCAAAGAAAAAAGCTAATTTAGAAGATTTAAGGCCCTGGGATACGGCATATTTTTCAGAACTTTTACAAAAAGAAAAATATGATTTTGATGAGCAGTTGCTGAGACCCTATTTTCCACTAGAAAAAGTGATCCAAGGTGTTTTTGATGTGGCCTCTAAGCTTTATCAACTTACTTTTAAACCTGTGCAGGACATAGCAGTCTATCATCCTGACGTTAAAACGTTTGAGGTTCATAATAAAAATGATGATAGCTATGTTGGTCTTTTTTACTGCGATTTTTTTCCACGCTCGACCAAAAAGGGTGGAGCCTGGATGACAGATTTTAGAAAACAAGGTTTAAACATAGATCATAAAATAGAAGAACCCCATGTGAGTATTGTTTGTAATTTTACAAAACCAACGCCTCAAGAGCCATCACTCCTCACATTTGATGAAGTCTCAACCCTATTCCATGAGTTTGGTCATTCTCTTCATGGACTTTTGTCTAAATGTACTTATAAGTCGCTATCAGGAACAAGTGTGTACTGGGATTTTGTGGAATTGCCATCTCAATTTATGGAAAACTTTTTACTAGAAAAAGAAGTTTTGGACCTTTTTACTGTCCACTATAAAACTGGTGAAAAAATTCCCCAAGAGATGATTGATAAATTAAAAAAATCAGCAAGATTTCACGCAGGTCTTTTTAGCTTAAGACAGTTGAATTTTGCACTCCTTGATATGAAGTGGTACACGCTTGAAGAAGCAGAAAATGTCGATGTTGAAAAGTTTGAAGAAGAAGCAACCCAAGAAACACGTATCTTTGAACCCATAGAGGGCATGAATATGTCTTGTGGATTTTCTCATATTTTTGCAGGTGGATATTCTGCAGGTTATTATTCTTACAAATGGGCTGAGGTTTTAGATGCCGATGCCTTTGAATTTTTTAAAGAAAAAGGTCTTTTTAATAAAGAAGTAACAAGTAGCTTTCGACAAAATGTATTATCACGTGGTGGCACAGAGCACCCCATGAACCTTTATAAAAAATTTCGCGGTCGAGAGCCTGATCCCAAGGCATTACTACGAAGGGATGGTTTAATCTAAAAATTAAACTTTAGTCCGGCGACAGCCGGTACAAAAAAAATGATAATAATAGGATGCGTATCCTGAAAAATTTTATCCTTTTTGTAGGCTGTTTTTTATTTTTGAATCAAGTTCTGGCAGAAGAATCCTTTCAATTTGATCCTGATGTTTATTATCCACAGTGTCCTATTGGTGAAACGCTAAGCGGTCGTTGTCCAGAGCCGGGTGCCCCTGATTTGGATCAGCCCATACCTAAAAGATACTTAAGTGTAGATAAATCGAAGTGTTGGGGAACACCCGGTGTCTCGTTTCATTCGGGTGGAGTTTTACAAATGCAATATTGTGGTGCCCGATTTATTAAAAGCGTAACGATCGATGGCATTCGATACCAAGAAAACAAAGGGCTCACTGTTTTTAAGCCACAAAGGTATGACCCCTACGCAACAGTAAGAGATTCTCAGATAGAACGCTCTTTTAGTCGGGATGTAAGATCTACAACAGAGGCTGGTGTTCAGGGGACGTGTAGTGATTGTCAGAAAAATCCTTTAACGGAGCAAATAGCGCGCGTACAAGATGCTGCCCGCGCAGCACAGCCAAAGGAGGAGCCTTTAAGTGCCCTAGATCAGTATTTTAAGAAAGAGTGCAAACCTGTCTCCGCTGCTGACGCAAAAAAGGATATAACATGCACACCAACAGAATTTGCTGCCTATATGGGAGATCCTAATGCGAAGCCGCCCGTTGTTGGTTATAAAGAGTACATAGAAGCAGCAGCTACAGCATTTGATACACCTGTTGAAGTGTTATCTTGTCTTGCTTTTCAGGAGAGCGCATGGAATTTGAAAGCCGGCCATCTAAGAAATACTAGAAATGCGGCAAAAGGATTGATGCAAGTTAGTCCTGAAGCCATCTCTCATATGGAAAAGAATCTTGGGGATTTGACCGAGTTGTATACGGATCAATCAACAGATAAGGTAGAGGCAGAAAAACGTATTTTGGAAGGCATGTCTACATATGCTAGATCCTGGCATCAGTATTATAATGAGCTGAAAAAAGAAAATTTGGTATCTTCTAGAGCGAACGCTCCGATCAAATTTAATTTGTGTACCAAGAGATCTTCAGAATGTGAAACTAAGAATAAACTGGGTGAAGAAAATTATGATGACCGGTTTGATCCAAAATTGAATATAGGCATAGGATCGCTATACTATGCTAAGGTTTCTATGGGAACTCGATCAACGATAAAAAACAAAACAAATAGAGATATATTGGCAGCAGCGTTATACAATTCGGGGGCAGGACACATTATTTGTTCGGATTCGGATGCTGCAAATAAAAAGTGCAAGAAATGGGATAAGACAGACATAGAGACGTGTACTTACAATGCAAAAAATCCAGAGAACTGTAAATGGGTAAAATCATTATTGGATGCCATAAAAATTAGAAGTGGTGGTGGCAAAAGGGCACAAGTTAAAAAACATATAATTACTATTCAAAATTGCATAGACGGAGCATCAAAATGAAAGAGAACATAAAAAGTGTGTTATTTATGATCTTATTGTTTTCAGCAAGCCAGGCATACTCCGGCGAAATAGATAAAATATATCAATCCGTGGTCAAGGGGTGTGATCAGTCGTCCACAAAATTTGTAGAGGGTTTGGATAAGATAGATAAAGCTATTTCTGAATACAAGGCTAAAGAAGATGGCACAAAGATTTATAAAGATATTAAAAGCGGGACAGATGATGGGTATATTATTCTCTATCTAGGTGCTTATGCTATCGCACCAGAGAGCAGAGATTACAACATCCCGGATGACTCTTGCTGGCTTTACTATAATCGCTTTATGAAATCCTTGAAAGACAAAGATCAGAAGCAAGCCGAGTCATTTATTTCAGACTGGCATGTATGTCACAAGGGGCTTGCTGGTGAAGTCCCATCAATTGTTAAAGACATCATCTCTTGCTACGAAAAGACCAAAAAATAAAAAGGTGCCAGCCGCTTTTTGGGTAAAAGAAGATGATTTTAACCGAGATGTTTAGTCGAGAAGAACTTGAGTGAGAAGTTTTAAGTCTTGCCATCTTTTTTTTTGAACAAGTCTGACGAAAAGCTCTAGCCAATCTTTGTAGAGGATTCCCATGAGCACGGTTTGTTCAAAATAACTTTTACAATACTTTATGGAAATTCTTTTTCTGTTTCTTTGAAAATAAAAAATAGTGTAAAGAGAATTTTTATGGCAGGTTTTGCCAATACCATGTTTGACTTGCCAAGAGGAATCAGCCCCAAGGGAGTATCCCTTTTCTAAGACTCTTTGAGAAAAGTCCACATCTTCCCAGTAGGTAAAAAGACTTTCGTCAAAATCACCAACATCTTTAAAAACTTTTTTATGAATCAAAAAAGCTGTTCCAGGAACATATTTTCTAAGATTGGATTGTTCAAAGTCCTGGGGAGTTCGACAGTGTATCAGCTCTCCATTTTTGGGATTAAAAAGTCCACCAATAGAATTTGTTTTATTGGTCCTTCTTACATAAATTTGTGGCGCAATGAGGGCCGGGCTCAAAGGAGTTTCTCCCACCGTGATAAGTTCACAATCGTTTGTTAAAAGAAAACACCATTGGTATTCACAAAAGACATGACGTAATCCAAAATTCACTCCTCCGGTGTAACCTTTGTTTTTTTCTAAAATAAGATGTTGGACTTGCGGATATTTTTCTTGAAGAAATTTGATGTTTTGAGATTCAGAACCGTTATGGACGAGAAAAATATTGGCATCTGTTAAACTAACGGCTCCCGTGTGACTTTCTTTTTTACTTAAATTTAAAATAGAGTCTAAAGTCCTTGATGTTAGATGTGGATGGTTGTAGCTAAGGACCATGAATGCAAGCATGACGACAGTCTTAATTCCAGCGGCAGGCTTTGGCAAGAAAATAGGCTCTCCGAAAGCAAAAGAACTTCTTTATTATGGTAAAGAAAATAAGCCAATTATTGAATGGGGTCTTGAGCTTGTTCAAAAAGCACAAATGCAATCCGTAGTTATTGTGCGCAAAGATAAAAAAGTACTTTTAGATTATCTCAAGATAATAAAATCAAAATATCAGATAAAGATTTGTGAGATTGAAGGGTCTCGGGAGTGGCCCCACACCCTTTTGCAGTCGCAGGGGTACTGGTCGCAAAAAAATATTGTCCTTTTACCCGACACAAGATTTTCTCCCAAAAATATTTTGCTACAAATAGATCAAACTCTCAATGTGTCTTCCATGTGCTTTGCAACGTTTGATTCTGAGTCCCCTCAAGACTGGGGATGCGTGATCAATAAAGGATGTCTATTGCAGATTTGTGAGAAACCCCAAAAAAATGAACCAGATACAAGACCGTGGGGCGTTTTTGGGTTTCAAAAAGAAAGGGGGCAAGAACTTCTCGAAAAAATGCTTTTAAGCTGTCATGATCAAAAATTTTATCATGTGGAGGGCTCTTCTAATTTTATCTTAATGGATAATTTTTGTGATATTACAAGAACTAAAATAAATCTGCGTGAATCGTTCAACATAGGCGAATAGAAAAAGGTATGAATTTAAAAATGCAGGATGTCCAATAAAAGGTGTCTATGAATCATAAAAAAGTATTTCACGGTATCGTAAAGGGTCTCTCTTTTAAGGGGCTGGGCGTTGTTCAGCATCCAGAGGGACAAATCTTTTTTTGTCATGGTGTGTGGCCTGGTGACGAGGGGAAATTTTTAATTACAGAACAAAAAAAGAAATTTGGTTTTGCAAAGCTTTTAGAATTAACAAAACACTCTCAATGCCGAAGAAATGTTCCTTGCCCCCACATGGGATTTGAAAAAGGAAAGTGCGGAGGGTGTTCGTGGATGATTGCGGAATACCCCGCTCAGCTTGAAGAAAAACAAAAACTTGTTGAGTATCATGTATTCAAAGAAAAACTTGTTGAGGAAAGATCAAAAATTAAAAAAATTTGGGCATCACCAAATGAATTTGGTTATCGCAACCGTGCTCAGCTTAAATCTGATGGTCACAAAGTAGGTTATATTTCGCCAGAAAGTCATGTACTAGCACCTATTGAAGACTGCATAATTCTCAATGAACATAATCGAAAGTTACTAAAAAATATTTGTGAATTATTACCACAAAAAAAATGGATCCCCACACAATATCGTTATACACTTTTAGACATTGATGATTCTTTAAATGAGCCGAAGGTTAATCAGAAGGGGCCCTTTCGACAGGCCAATTCAGAACAAAATCAAAAGATGAAAACCTGGTTAGAAGAAAAAATTATAGAGTTTCATCATAATGATCCGATTCTAGAACTTTTTGCTGGCAGCGGTAATTTTACAGAGGTTTTGCAAAAGAAATTTCAAAATGTTTTTGCAACAGATTTGCCGCTGAATATTTATCTTCCAGAATCCTGGGATGTTGTAAAAGAAAAAATGACGTTCCCCAAGATTTTGTTGCTTGATCCTCCTCGAGAAGGATTTTCGGATATCCATCACTTTTTAAAATTATTTCCAAGTATTGACACAATTTTCTATATCTCCTGTGACATTTCAACATTTGTACAGGATATAAAAAAAGTATTAATTCAGGGCTTTGAGATTCAAGAAATTCAACCTCTTGATATGTTTCCACAGACTCATCATATAGAGCTTTTGGCTCAGATAAAAAGGCCGAACGAAAAAATAGAATTTTCAAAATAAACTTATTGCCAGAAATTTAAAAAATTAATAAAAATAAAATCTTCAAATTTAAGACGATCATAAGGAGTTTATATGTTAAAGCAATTTGTTGAATTTTTAAAACAATACGGTGTCGTTGGTCTTGCTATCGCTGTTATTATTGGCGGTAAACTCAATGAGTTGGTGGGAGCAGTTGTAAATGATCTTTTAATGCCCATTGTATTTCAACCAGCCCTTAAAGCCGCCAATGTCGATAATATCAGAATGCTCAGTTATAATGGTATTTTGTATGGAAAAGTTGTAGGAGCCTTTATTGACTTTATCATCGTAGCCTTTGTTGTATTTATAATCGCCAAGGCTATCTTAAAAGAAGAAACCGTTACTAAAAAATAAAGGTCCCAAGCCTTGAAGGGGCGACAGGACTCTGGCGTGAGTCTCAAGGCGCAGCAGGGAAGTTTGTGCGCGCAACACTAACAAAGGCGTACAATGCCTTTACCCCAAAAAGCGGCTGGCACCTTTTGGGGGGCGGAAATTGGGCACTTTGTCTCAAAAATATACAATCTAAGCTATTGAAACCACTATATATTTAACCTTATTTTGGCCTAAAGATTGCTTAACCTAGGGTAGGGCTACTGGTGCGCCCGATTGAGGTAAAGTGTCTTATGGGACGTTTAAGATCAGATGCAAATTTATTTTTCATGATTCTCCTACTTGTTGGGTTATTTCTACTCAACGCTTGTGGCAAAAGTGGGACTCGTTCAATTCCAGCAAATCTCAGCAATAAGGATGCCGTTGCACTTCAAACTGGGGTTTATCGTGGAAGTAACATGAACGATAAATTGCGCCCAACTTTTGAAGGAAACAAAGTTGTTTATAGAGAGCCTACAAAACGAGAGTTTGACTCCCAAGAGCTCACTGTAGATTTTGATACCAAGCAAGTTTCATTTACCACAGACGTTAATATTGATGGCGTTGTAAGACCACTCAAACTTGAGGGGACATTTGAAGAAAAAACCGGAATCGCCATCGTAAGGGCTCTTGATGCCAAGGACAATCAGCCCGTTGGTATTGGAAGTGTTCGTTGTGATAACTTGTGTCAGCAGTTTTATGTAGAAGTTTATGTTAAAAAGGTAGATTCCAAGGGACAAGTTTCTTATCCCGAAGCACAAATGCAGTTTGATGCCGAAGAAGTAAAAACTAAGGGTAGCGCTCAAAGCATTTTTGCACCACAATTGCAAAGTCTTCCAAAAAATAATGAACGCTCAGATTTTTCTAATGTTGTGGGCGGGGTGGCTTCCACAGCGCAAGTTGTTCCTCAGTCTCAGAGCACACAGCCTCAATCTCAGAGCTCACAAAAAATAGAACCAAAGAAAGATTCTAAAAGTACGACACAACAAAATCGTCAATCATCTCAGGGTACACCCAAAAGCAGTATT
>JBDHWX010000004.1:0-24198 GCA_039810365.1 Bdellovibrionales bacterium
ATCTAGGCCTTTGGCGATCATCTGTGTGCCAATCAAAATGTCCACAGCCCCCATCTCTATTTTTGCAATAGCATCCTCAAGGTGTTCTCGAGTTGTAATTTCATCACGATCAAGTCGAATGAGGCGAGCATCTGGAAAAAGATTTTTCATTTCGACCTCTACCTTTTCTGTGCCAACGCCGAGAGGTTTGGGTTCGCCAATGTGACACTCTTTGCATATTTTTGTGAGGTCTTCATGGTAACCGCAATAATGACAAACAAGGTGAGTAGAGGCGTGTAGACTTAGGCTGACATCGCAGTTGGGGCATTTGTAGGTGCAGCCACATTCTCGACACAAAATGGCCTGTGAAAGCCCGCGACGGTTTAAAAATAAAGCTGTTTGTTCTCTGTTTTTAAGACGCTCTTTAATTTTGAGATATAATTTTTCTGATAACCACGCGGGGAGATCAAGATTTCTTGGTTCCTCTTCTTTTCGCATATCAACGATAGCAATGTCTGGAACTTTTCCGGTCGATATTCTATCAGGCAGAGTATGGAGCTTATATTTTCCCTCAAGAGCATTATTCCAGCTTTCAAGACTTGGAGTGGCAGACCCTAGCACAACGGGAATACCTAAAGTTTTAGCCAGCATAATGGCGCAATCGCGAGCATGGTATTTTAATTTTTCGTCTTGCTTAAAGCTTGTTTCGTGTTCTTCATCAATCACAATGATACCAAGATTTTCAAAGGGGCAAAAAAGGGCTGATCTTGCCCCAATTAAAATCTTTTTTTCTTTATCCACAAGAGACCACCATTGATTTGTTTTTTCTCTATCGGTTAGGTGAGAGTGGATAACAGCAATGTCATCTCCAAACCGTTCCGAAAAACGCCTTAACAGTTGTGGAGTTAGAGAAATTTCTGGAACCAAAACAAGGGCCTGTTGACCAGAGGCCAATTTATTTTTTAATAATTCGAGATAAACTTCTGTTTTGCCAGATCCGGTTATTCCATGAAGGAGATGAACTCCAAAACCCTTATGGTTTAAAATATCTCGAACAGCAACTTCTTGGGCAGGGGTTAGAGTTGCAAAATCCCTTTTTTCAACTTTTGGCAGCGGTGATTGCTTTCTTGATTTCCCACCCTTTTCTAAGGGTGGAAACATAAGCCCCATGGTTTGGCCGAGAGGATAAACGTAATAATCAGAAATCCACTTGAGCCACTGGAGATAGGGCGGAGAAAGAGTTGGTGATTCGGCGCTGATCTCATGAATTTCTTTAATAGCAAAAGAAACATCAGGCTTGGTTGTTTCTTGTAAAATAACTCCCTCTGCCACTTGTCTTCTTAGGGGAACACGAACCATACGGCCCAACAGGCTGTCGGTGTTTCCGGGAGGGGTTGAAAGCCTGTAGGTAAAAGTTTGAAACAGAGGAGTATTGACGGCAACGTCAAAATACCTTTCTCTCACCGAAACCTCTTGTAAAAATCTGCAACAACAGATCGAGAAAGCTCTGTTGGTATGGGTTTAAATTTTTCAGACAGCTTAGCAAAAGAGGGCTCTTGAAAAAATTCAGTCCCGCTTTGTAGGGCATCGCCTCGCGAAAGCTCTGTTGTGACAGAGTTGTTTTCCCAGTTGATGCGAAGAGTTTTGGGGTAGATGAGTCCTCTTGAAAGCTCTGAGTATCCATCAACATAGAGCTCTGCACGAGAGGGAAATCTTAATTTTTTTATCATAAAGCGATCTTGGTCGACCCAAATTCCAGCTGCCGAGTCGTCTTGTGCAACTGGCCCCATAAGAAAAACAACGCTTCCGCCGACTTGGGCGAGCTTTAAATAGGGTTCACTTGTGATTGCCGCCAGATCCTTTTGATTTTTCACGACGGGACGTTTTTTTAAAATTTGTGCGGGCACAATTTGTTTTTTAATAAGCGATTCTTTTAAGGAGTTTGATGTCCGATAAAAAAAGAGATTTTCATAAAAATCTTTTGGAACAGGAGAGGAAACAAGTTTTCCCTCGGCATTAAAGAAATATTTTTTGCCATTTTTATATAAAAAATATTCTGTGTAAAGTGGACCCGAAGCCTTTAAAAAAAGAGTTCCATCATTAGAAATCCACCAGGACTCTGTTACGGTAATGAGTTTTTCTGCTGTTGAAAAATTCACCTCTTGTTGAATTTGATAAAAGCCCTTGCCTGAGTTTGAGGCCATTTTTGTAAAAATAAAATCAGCAGAGGGAATATAAGCGTAAGCTAAAACAGGAAAAAGAATCAAAACAATAAATTTATTCACACAATCCCCTTAATTATAATTTTAGATTTTTCAAATATGTGCGTAACCCATCAGAAACTTCTGGATGTTGAAGGCCGAGCTCGATACTAGCTTTTAAATACCCAAGCTTGTCTCCAGCATCATATCTTTTTGCTGTGAAAGTCATGCCATGCATGCGCCCTCTTTTTGCAAGGGCGGTCATGGCATCAGTGAGTTGAATTTCGCCGTTTTTTCCTGGCTTGAGATTTTGAATTTCACTAAAAATGGCGGCTTCAAAAACATAGCGCCCAGGGATAGCTAACGTGCTGGGAGCCTCTTGAGCAGAGGGCTTTTCGACAACATTTGAAATTTCAAAAACAGGCTCATCTGCAACCCGAGTCGCTGTCACGATGCCATACTTTACAACTTCACTTCTTGGAACTTCCATAAGTCCAATGGTTGAAACTCCAGTTTTTTCAAACTGCCGAGAAAGCTCTTCGGTTACGGTCGGTGTGCCGACCATGATTTCATCGGCAAGAAGGACCGCAAAAGGTTCTTGCCCGACAATGGGTTTTCCACACAAAACGGCATGGCCAAGGCCTAAGGCCTCTTTTTGTCGGATCGAAATAATATTAGCAAGCCCCTTTACTTTTTCTATGTGTTCAAGGAGATGAGTTTTTCCAGCCTTTGTTAAAACGTCTTCGACTTCATAGGAGTTATCAAAAAAATCTTCGATGGCAGATTTTCCTCGACCCGAAATCAAAATCACATCTTCAATGCCTGCGCGAACGGCTTCTTCAACAACATAAAGAATGGTGGGCTTATCGACAATAGGAAGCATTTCCTTTGGAATTGTTTTGGTTGCGGGTAAAAACCTTGTGCCAAGGCCTGCCGCTGGAATGATTGCTTTTTTTACTTTTCCCATCGGATTATTATGCTTGTTGGGGGCCCAAAGGCAAGGCCTCTTGCGGCCCAAAATAGTCCTTACCCTTTCTTTTTTATAGGGTCTAAGTGTTGAAAACCATTTAAAGAAGGAAAAAACATGGCATCAGACTTGTAATGATATTGCAAGAGAAGGGAGACGCCATCTGATGAAAAAATCAATCCTCATTATTACAGGATTTTGTTTTATGGCCCATCTTGCCCTTGCCCAAGAAATTTTGTCTTTTAAAGATTGGAAAAACAATAAAATTCAAGAGGTTCAGGGACAAATTACAAGGCTCGAAGAGGCGCAAAAATCAAGCCCAATAAAATTTGGACCCGATGGACAATCTCAACTTAAGCAGGCAAAAACAAACCTTGAAATTGCCAATGACCTTAATGCTCAAGATTACTTTATTCTTTATCTTTCAGAGCGCTTTCAAAATGATCAACATGCTTATGCCAAAGCGGTTCAGATGATGTCTCCAAGTGATGTGGCTCAAATTCTTATTGGTTACGATAAGTTAATCGAAGAACGCAAAAAAAAGAGTCTGGTCCCTGTTGAAAGCATGAAGTTTGGTTTTTCTGCTCCCCAGAGACTTAATCCATTTGCGACAGTAGTTACAAATTCCAAGTGATTTTAATAGGTTATATATTTTTTACCCGACTACCATTGATTTTATAAAAAAAAAAGAAGGGCTTCTTGACAGAATCAAGACCGGCACCAATATTGTGGCTGGTTAAACAAAATAGAAACTTATTAATAGGAGGCAATAATGGCAACAGCTAGCGTTGGAGTGCGTCCACTCCATGATCGAGTTCTTATTAAAAGACTTGGTGAAGAAGAAAAAACGGCAGGCGGATTGTTTATTCCCGATACTGCAAAAGAAAAACCACAAAAAGGTAAAGTGATTGCAACCGGAAATGGTCGCATAACAGAAGACGGAAAATCGATCCCGCTTGATGTGAAAAAAGGCGATAACGTTCTTTTTAGCAAATACGCAGGAACGGAACTCAAACTTAATGGCGAAGAATATCTTATGATTAGTGAAGGCGATATTCTTGGCGTATTCAATTAATAAATAATTTAAGAAATATTGAAGGAGATAAAAATGTCTAAAGAATTATTATTTAGCGAAAGCGCAAGGGCTTCGATTCTACGTGGAGTCAATACTCTTGCAAATGCCGTCAAGGTTACACTTGGACCAAAAGGTCGAAACGTTGTGATTGAAAAATCTTTTGGAGCCCCTCTGATTACAAAAGATGGTGTTACCGTTGCAAAAGAAATCGAATTAGAAAATAAATTCGAAAACATGGGCGCTCAAATGGTAAAAGAAGTTGCTAGCAAAACAAACGATGACGCTGGTGACGGAACAACAACGGCAACCGTTCTTGCTCAAGCAATCTATAAAGAAGGCGCAAAGCTTGTTACTGCGGGCCACAACCCAATGCTCATTAAAAGAGGTATTGATAAGGCGGTCTCTGTTGTAACAGAAGCTCTTAAAAAGGCATCTAAGCCGATTAAAGAAAAAAATGAAATTGCACAAGTTGGAACAATTTCTGCTAACAACGATCGCGTCATTGGTGATCTTTTATCTGAAGCCATGGAAAAAGTTGGTCGTGAAGGAGTTATCACAGTAGAAGAATCCAAAACTGCAGAAACAGAACTCAACGTTGTTGAGGGAATGCAGTTTGACCGCGGATACCTCTCTCCATACTTCATTACAAATTCAGAAAGAATGGAAGCGGTTCTTGAAGATGCCTATATTCTTATTTTTGATAAGAAAATTTCTTCAATGAAAGATATGATTGGTATTCTTGAGTCTGTGGCAAAACAAAGCCGTCCGCTTTTGATTATTGCAGAAGATGTTGAAGGCGAAGCTCTTGCAACTCTTGTTGTGAATAAACTTCGTGGAACTCTTCAGGTTTGTGCGGTTAAAGCCCCTGGCTTTGGCGACAGAAGAAAGTCCATGCTTGAAGATATTGCTATCTTAACAAATGGTCAGGTTGTTAGCGAAGAGCTTGGAAACAAACTTGAACAAACAACTATACAAGATTTGGGTAAAGCAAAACGCGTTGTCATTGATAAAGACAATACAACAATCATTGATGGTTCTGGTAAAAAAGCCGATATCGATGGTCGTGTAAAGCAATTGAAAGCTCAAATCGAAGAAACAACATCTGATTATGACAAAGAAAAACTTAAAGAAAGACTTGCAAAACTTGCAGGTGGTGTTGCGGTGATTCACGTTGGAGCTCCTACAGAAGTTGAAATGAAAGAAAAGAAAGCTCGCGTAGAAGACGCTCTCAATGCAACTCGCGCAGCCGTTGAAGAAGGAATTGTTGCAGGTGGCGGAACAGCTCTATTAAGAGCAGCTCAAGCCCTAGATAAGGCAACATTTACAGAAGAAGATGCACAAGGTGTTCGCATTATTAAAAGAGCTTGCGAAGAGCCTCTTCGTCAGATTTCTGGAAACGCGGGTCTTGATGGTTCCATCGTTTTGGATCGCGTATTGAGTGGTAAAACAAGTGCATGGGGCTTTAATGCTCTTACAGAAGAGTACGAAGATCTGATTAAATCTGGAGTTATTGATCCAGTTAAGGTTGTTCGCTCAGCTCTTCAAAATGCAGCAAGTGTTGCTTCTCTTATGCTTACAACAGAGACCATGATTGCAGAAGCTCCTAAAAAAGAAGAACCAAAAATGCCAGGTGCGCCAGGAATGGGCGGCATGGGCGGAATGGACATGATGTAATTTAAAAAAACATTTATGTTCTTTTTAAAAACCCAACCAGAATCTGGTTGGGTTTTTTTATATCTCAAGCGTACTTTTAAAATTATCGCGTCTACAAATAATGTATATGGGTTTAAAAAAGATATTCAATGCCGCCTAAAAGCGTTGTGTATTTTTGAGAGGCATCTGTTGCGGGATCTGGCCTTGAACCACCACCGCCGAAGCGCGAAGAAAAAAGTGAAAAATCAAGAGACCCCGTAAATCTGAGCTTTGTATTTTTTTGATAAAAACCGAGAATAGAAAATTGAGTGATGGTATTGCTGCTGCTTCCTGAAGACTGTGGGCTTTCACTTAATTTGGATGTGATAAAATATTTTAAAGAGGCTCCCAGATTCCATTTTTTATCATCTGTTACTGGCATTGTGCCCTTGAGACCTAAAAACATTCCGTTATAGCTCGTGGAATTAAAAGTGAGAGGCGAACTTGAGTCCACATCGAGTTTATAGTTTGCAAAGCCAAGTGAAACCAAAATACTTGGACCAAAAAAATCGTCTTGGACCATGAAATTATATCCAAAAGAAAGTAAATAAGCAGATTCGTTTCCAGAAAGTTTTGATGGTGATCCGCCAGGGTTATTAAAGCTCATAATCCCTTGCTTCATTTCAAAATCAAAAATCCACTCTGATGTTAACCATAATTCTGCATAAAGCTTTACTGATGGATAAAGGCTATCACGCCCGTTGAGGGCTCCTGCCGACTGAAGAGTTGTGTTGTTGCGGGCCTGGCCGATTCCAAGCTGTGCGCCAACTTTTCCAAAAGAAGGCGGTTGAGAGGGTCTCCACTCTTGGGGATTATCTCCGAAGCTAATTTTTTTGTCTGGGGCTGACTTGGGAGCATTGAAAGAATCTCCAAGCGGCGCCTCATATTGGACAAACTCAACGCCAGAAATTTTTGTATCTTTTTGAATAGCGCCAAATTCTTTCTCTGTAATAATTTGTCCAAAAGAAATAGCATCATCAACCTTTTGCAGCTTTATTTTTCCAAGAACGTCTTTGTCTGTGCTAATAAGAAAATGAAGTTTGGGGTGACGGGTCGCCTTAATCAATAAGACGGCGGTTAGAGTTTGACCAACCTGTAAGCCATTTTCTTTTCCTAAATTGATAGTGACCAAAGAGTTGTTGCGGCTCAAGACAAGTCCGTCATAAGGGATTTGTTTTATAACTTTAGAGAAAAGATCTTTTATTGCACTACGAATATTTACAATGCTAGCAGTTGGTTTTTCTTTGATAACCTCTCTTGCGATCAGCTGACCATCGGCTTTTAAAAATAGACTCAAGTGAACTTGAATGCCGTCAGGCCCCTTTGTTATTCGGCATGCCATAATGGCATCAGAAGAAATGCCCTTTGCAAGATCCTGTACCTGCTGGGGGTTTGTCTCAAGATCGTCAAGGCTTATCATGCTTCCGGCGTACTGATTTTCGCCCAACTGAAAACGATGATCACTGTTAATTAGCTGTGTAATTTGCTCCTCGGCAGGTCTTGCGTAGATACCCCCAACGTTATCGTTTGCTGGTAAAATAGAAATTTTTTTGATTGTCATTTGTGAATCAAGAGTTGATTGATAAAGAGCCGAACTTTTGACTTTAAGATTGCCGAAAGACTCTTGCGCGTATGAAAACAAAGGACACAAAAGCGAGAAGGCGATGAAAGCAACAAAGATGAATTTCATTTTTATAGTTTACATTTTTTTTAGAAATTCTCAAAGTTTAGAGGGCGGCTTCTGATCTTTGTCTAGGGCCTTAGCGGCCAGCTTATCGGCAGCCTTATTCTTTCGATACTGATAGTAGAGATAGCAAAGAAGGCTAATAATCAAAACGAGAATAATGACATGACTCACTCTTTTTGCAAAAGAAATGGCGGCATCAATATTAGAGTTAAACCAAAAACCAACATATACCCAGACAGGAACGCTGATGAGGGCCGCAAGACCATCTTGTAAAAAGAAGGTTCGAAAAGGAACGTGCATAACTCCAGAAGTAAGAAAAATGGGGGCGCGTAGACCCGGCATGAACCTTGCCATAAAGCATATTTTTTTTGCGTGCTTTTTTACCATATTTTGAGATTTTTTAATTCGTTCCTCTGTAAAAAAACGGTTCATCAACGGCCATTTAAAAACTTTTTTTCCATACTTTTGTCCTAAAAGAAAAAGAATGGTGTCGCCACTGAGGACTCCTGCAAAGCCAACAAATATAGCGCCAAAGAGTGAAATGCTCCCCTGCCCCGCCAGAAGTCCTGCAGAAATAAGAATAATATCTTCTGGGATGGGAACTCCCATCCCACATGAGAGTAGAACGGCAAGGATAATGGCATAGGCATGAAATCCAGAAAGGGAAGTCAGAAAGCTTATGATTTTATAGGCCAGCTTTGAGGTATTATCCATCATAGTTGTATAAACGATTTGGATTTTTTAGGCATCAAGTAATATACTTTTCATTATGTCTGCTAAAGTTTTTATAGTTGATGACGCTGCGTTCATCCGAGAAGTACTTTCCCAAATCCTTATAAAGCATGGATTTGATATTGCCGGAGAAGCAGAAAACGGGAATGAGGCCGTAGAAAAAATCTTAAAAGAACGTCCTGACCTTGTGATTATGGATGTTGTGATGCCTGTTAAAAGTGGTGTTCAGGCCACAGAAGAAATTTTAAAAAAGGACCCCACAATCCCGATCATTGCGTGTTCTACAGAGGGAAGTGATGCCATGGTAACGCGAGCAATTGGAGCGGGCTGTGTGGATTTTGTTGTGAAGCCATTTAAAATTAACGATCTTGTTGCAACGATAAAAAATGTTTTAGAAAAAACAAAGAAATAAAATTACGGAGGATTTTATGGGAAATCTTTTTTATATCGTCAAAATGATTTTGATAACAATTGCATTGATTCTCGTTATGCAAATTGAAGTAGACCACAAAACCATTGAGAGCCATGCCGAATCATTCATACAGCAATCTCAGATCATGTCTCCGGTTCGCGACATCGCACAAGGCGGATTTCGTTTTTTTAAAGTTGCATATCACAATGTGGGGAAAACGGTGGATTCATTTTTTACCAAGAATTTTAGAAGTGAAAATGCACCTGGAAAAAGAAAGCTCGTAGAGCTCAAAAGAAGCCTTGGGTTTGAAAAAGAACAGCAGGTAAAAGAAGAGAAAAGACGGGCGCAGGAAAACAACGAAGATTCAGATTTAGAATAAGAGGCGCAAAAAAAGTTGCGCCAATTATTACTTTGTAGCAGCACTACTTGAGTGTGTTGATGGAGTTGTCGAAACCGTATCAGCGGTTAAACTCATTTGACGAGAGCAAGCAAATGATTGTCCTGCAAATAAAAGTGTTGCAAGGATAAAAAATATAACTTTTTTCATAAAATCTCCTAAAGGCCTTAAAGTTGACCTCAATATACTACTCTTATCTAAAGCAAGGGGCGTACCAGAGCTCAAAACAAGGTCGTCCAAAAACACAAGATAATTCAATAACTTACAGCCTGCGGCCGTTTTTGTATCGTCTAAAGACTAAACACATGGCTAACAAATTATTAAAACCATAGTTATTTTTGTGCTCTGCCATCTTTTGTTTCTGTTGTGTTATTTTGGTTTCCGCAATCATCTGTTAAAAGCTTACAGCCTCCTGCGCGATAGGGAGAGGGACATGTTTTTGCCCCTTGTATGTTTGTGTCACAAGAGACATTTGCGACGGCCTCTGTAGGTTTGTCGCTGTGATCTTGGCCGTGAGCCGTTGGGACAAATAAAAAGCTAATAAATGTAAGGATTAACCATTGTCTCATTTTGAGACCCCTTCTTTCTTATAATCCAACGCTCACACCGGCTGGGGTAATAATATCGAGAAGATTATTAAAGGCACTTGCAACTTGAACAGCAACGGTTGGGTCATCATTTTGTGTTTTGGCCTTTAAGACTTCTCCATTGTTATTGTAAGTTACAAAAATTTTTCCAATTCCAGGACGTTCAATCGTTTTGGGTTTTCCAAATCGTTCATCGTAAGCGATATAAATCAGTCTTTTTGCTTGGTCCATAATTTTAACAATGCGACCTCTGCCGTCATAATCAAGTTGAACTGTTTGCCCCGAAGAGTTGGATGCATAAGTTAGATTACCACTTTTGTCATAAGTAAACTTGGTTACTTTTTTTCCTTCACTGACAGCAGATACTTTATTTTGGGCGTTGTATGTATAGGTGATAAGAGAATTATTAACCTTCTTGCTTTTTAAAAGACCGTTGGGATTGTAGGCATAAGTGACAGTTTCGTTCCCCTTTTTAATGACGACAGGCTTTTCAAAAATAGTGTGGTATTCTATTTCAGATTTTGTTCCATTGACATCCATGGTAAGCTTAGAAAGGTAAACGCCTGAACCGTTGCTGCGATTTTTAAACCAAAAACTATATTGGCTTTTGTTAACAATTTTGTTGTCGCAGATTTTTTCTACAAAAGAAGAGTAGTGATTTTTGGGATCATCTTTAGAAAGAACATAATTATATTTTTCAATACAGCCATCTCGATCTTTTAACTCGGTTATCCAATCTTTATCTTGATTATATTTGAAGTGTTTGGCGGTTTTATCGGGAAAGATTATTTTGGTCATATTGTGAAGCTGATCGTATTCGTATTCATAAACTTCACCCAAACTATTTTTAGCATAAGAAAGATCTGTTAGTCGATTGTACTTGTAAGAGGCCTCAGCGCCTGCGGGCCCACGAATTTCACTGATTTTTCCATTTTGCGTATATTCAAATGTGAGTTTTCTGCCGGAATTTGTTGTTGCAGCCCGAATAAGTTTTTTATTGTATTCAAATTTTACAAAGTTTTGATTTTTATCATAAAGGCTTGAAAGTCGTCCTTCGCTATCAAATCGTTCCGAGGTTGTGTCTGGGAGATCATGTTGGTAAAACCCTCCCTTAAAAACAATTTTATCGGTGTTGTTAATTTCGTTATAAAAAATTGTGCCGTCTTTAAGCTTTTGAGTCAGGCCAAAGCTTTCAGCTAGGCGATCACGATATCCTGTATCAAACTTTAACTTTTCTGTGAGAGAGGCCTGTTCTTTTGGGGTCATTTTTGGATTATCTTTTTTGAGTTTCTGAATAATTTTTTCTATAGAAGCCTGGACTTCGCTTGCTTGAAATCCTTTTGGGGCATAAATTGCTTCCATTCCGGCGCCACAATCCGATCGCTTTAGCCGACCGTCTGCTAGGATTTCAAGAGAGGTTTCAAAGTTAGAACACCAACCAAAGCCAAAAAATCCATTAAAAAGAGTTCGGCTGTTGTAGGCACGTTCTATTTTTAAATTGTAGCCTGTGTTGGGGACATTAATATCCACCCACGTTTCAGTATAATTGGCATTTTGCATATCAACCATGGCATAAATAGAAATCGAAAAAAATGTTATAAAAAGAAAAAAGATATTCTTCATTTTGAAGCCCCTTAAAAGTATTACCACAACCTACTATTTTATAGCGATTTCTCTTATGATTACACCATCTTTCAAAACTCTAGACCTCTCGTGAACTAGACTTTGATCTTAACAATTTTTCGAATCATCAACCCACCAATAACCTGAAGAGCTAACATGATTAACAAGAAAATAATTCCGATCGTTGTTGTAAAAAGAGGTTTTACAAACCCGGGGTCAATAAACATAAAAACAACAAGTAAAATAAAGGGGACCATGGTCACGATGATTCCTTGGGTTACGCCCTGAGCCGTAAGAGCTTCGATTTTTTTTTGAATTTTTTGACGTTCGCGTAGGGTCTCGACCATGGTACTAAATGTTTCGGCCATATTGCCGCCGGTTTCTTTGAGGATATTGATTCCGGTCACAAACATTTGCACATCGGCAACAGGAATGCGATCGCCAAAATTTGAAAGAGCTTCCTCTACGCTTAAACCTAATTTGATTTGCGAAAGAACTAAGGAAAATTCTTGTCGAATCGGACTTGGCATATTGTCGGTCACGCGTTCCATAGATTGTGTCACGCTGAGTCCGGCGCGAACGCCATTGGCCATAATCGTGAGACCATCGACCATTTGGTCTACAATTTTATTGCAGCGTTTTTCAAAAAGATAATCTACTAAAAATTTGGGAATCTGCCAGCCGACCACTGTCACGATACCGCCAATAATAAATCCGGCAATAAGATTTGGCCACAAAAGAAGAAAAAACAAAAAGCCAATTCCAAAGCTGCCAATGAGCATGCTAGCCGTGACTTTTCTCGATGTCGTATCAACAAACATTTGTTCGAGCTTATCTAAAACATATTGTCTGTTGCCGAGACTTTTTTCATACAAAAAGCTGAGAATGCGTTCGGAGTTAAAATATGAAAAAATAAAAACAGTTGCGCCCATTAGAAAAATAAAAACAAAGTTGTATCCTAAAAAACTCATTTGATGCCTCCAGAAACTTTCTTCAATGGCATTTCATTATTAAAAAGAGTTCTTGGAATTTTAATACCTTTTCTTTCAAATTCTTCAATAAAAGTTGGGATGAGGCCCGTAGAAATAAATTGTCCAATAATTTTTCTGTTTTTATCAAAACCTTCTTCTTTATATTTAAAAATTTCTTGAAGGGTAACGGTATCGCCCTGAAGTCCCGCAACTTCGGTAATACTCAAAACCTTTCTTGTGCCGTCAGAGAGTCTTGAAATTTGAATGATCAAATCAACAGCGCCTGCAATTTGTTCGCGAATTGCCTTTGCGGGAAGGTCCATGCCCGCCATAAGACAAAGCGTTTCAAGTCGTCCAATAGCTTCTCGCGGAGAGTTTGCGTGTACCGTTGTCATGGAGCCATCGTGACCAGTGTTCATGGCCGAGAGCATATCGAGGGCTTCACCGCCGCGACACTCTCCCACAACAATACGATCTGGCCGCATTCTTAAAGAGTTGCGAACAAGATCACGTATTGTAATCGATCCAGTTCCCTCCATATTAGCGGGACGAGTTTCTAGTCTTACGACATGGGCCTGCTTGAGTTGAAGTTCGGCGGCATCTTCGACGGTGACGATTCTTTCTGTGGTTGGAATAAAGCTCGACATGACGTTGAGAAGTGTTGTTTTACCAGATCCTGTACCACCTGAAATAATAATATTAAGACCGTTTTCTACGCAAATTCTTAAAAAATCAATCATGGGCTGAGTGAGGGCCCCCCATTGAACATAGTTGTCAACAGTGATGGGCTTTTTTGCAAATTTACGAATTGTCAGAGAAGGACCATCAATAGCAATGGGTTCAATAACAGCATTCACTCTGCTTCCATCTTTGAGTCTTGCATCGACATAGGGAGTTTTTTCGTCAATTCTTCGTCCGAGAGGGGTCACAATTCTTTCGATGACATTTTTTAAGTGAAGGTTAGATGTAAACGTTACGCTACTTTCTGTAATTCGACCAGATTTTTCTACAAATATTTTATCCGCACCATTGACCATGATTTCGGTAACAGATTCATCTGCTAGTAAAACTTCAAGAGGACCAAGCCCAAGAGCCTCGTCCAGAATCTCTTTTATAATCTGTGATCGTTCATCGCGCCCCATGCCGGGCTGTGCTTTATCAACAAGTTGAGAGATCGTCTGCTGTGTTTTGGCATAAAGCTGGCGTTCTTTTTCTGGATCTCCGCCAGTTTCGGTAATGCCCTTTTTAAGATTCATACTGTGTATTAATTCCTTATGAATACGTTCTTTAAATAAGTTTCGAGGGCTTTGCCTTTTTTCTTTTGCTTGTGTTGTCGGTGCAGAAGTCGAGGGAGAGCCCACGGGGGCTAATTCAAAAATTCCTTTAGCTCCAGAACCTTTTTGTATTTGCTGAAGTTTGTTTAAAAAATTATTGGCAGTCAATTTTCGAACAAGATCATGATAAGCCTGAGAAATGGGAAGTTGTGGTTGGGCCATGACGACGGGGTTTCCAGATTGAAGGGCGCTGTTTGAGGCGTTATCATCTTGTGGAATAACACCTAAAATATTTTTTCTAAAAGATTGTGATAAGGTCTGAACGGATAATGAGGTTGGTAAAAACTTATTGATCACAATCTGAAACATATCTGTTGGTAAACTGCCTGCGATGAGTTGATTCATTACTTTAAGAGATTGATTGGTTGCAATCATTTCTGGTGTTGAAACAATGATAACGCAAGAACTTTTTTCTAAGACTCGCATCTGTAGGTCTCCAATATGGCAACCAAGATCAGCAATAATATATGGAAAAACATTTCCAAGAGAGTTGAGTGGATTTTCAATAATATCGGGAGGGACATTAAGCCGCTCGCCAGCAGAGTGAACAGCAGCAATAAAGCCAATTCCAGAAGTATGCTTTGTTACGAGAGCGCCAACGGTTTGAGCCGTGATTTGCCCAGTAAAAGAACAGATTTCTGAAATTGTTTTAAGAGGACGTGCACCCAGAATAATATTTTGATCTCCGCAAGATTCTGCATCGAGATCCAAAAGTAAAACACGAGTCCTTAACTCTTTTAAAAAAGCGATAGCAAGATTTGCGCTGAAAACACTTTTTCCAACGCCACCCTTGCCCCCAATAACAGAAATAATATGATAAGGAGAGGCCATGTTTTCTTATCGGCAAAACCGATTGGTTTTTAAATATTTGCAGAGGAGGAATAAGACCTAAGTCTTGTGCGACGTTAGTCTTAAAATTTATTCTTTCATTCTAAATTTAGCCTTAATCTTTTCAGATCCTGTAGAGGCAGACGTTTTAATAACAGGAGTTATAAAAACCACAAATTGAGATTGATCTCTCTGAAAGTCTTTAGATGTGTAGAGTGATATGAGAGGGTTGGCAGAAGCCTTGTCTTTGGGCATTCTATTGTAGCCAGTAGAAGAATTGTTGCGCACAAGTCCTCCAATGGCGGCACTTTGTCCAGAGCGAACGGCAACTGCTGTTTGAATCATGTTCGAAGAAGTCATTGGCGCACCGTTGGCTTGTCCTAGATACGCCATGATTTCAAAATTAACAGAAAGGTTAATCAAATCAGAATTTGGATTATTCATGGTTGGAGTAATGTCTGTTTTGATTCCCGATTCTGCAAACTCTGTATTTTGTTGTCCCTGAGCGCCAATTGTTGGATAAGGAATTTTTGTCACAGAATTAATTTTTCCGGCCTGTCCCTCCAAAACGATAACACTTGAACTTTGTAAAATCCTTGCATGGCCATGTTCTTTTGCCCAATTAAGTTTTGGAAGAAGATTGCTGATCGTGCCAGTGATAGAGGTTAAAACACCGCTTGGTTCTCTTGATCCTGTTTGAAATTGAACGCTTGCTCCATCATCGACCTGAGGAGTGAACTGAAAGCGAAATCCCTTAGTGTAATCTTTTTTGAGTTCCACATAGTGGACAACAAGCTGAATTAATTTTTTAGGAGGGGCTTCTCCGGCAGGTTTAATATCAATGAGATTCAAAACAGGAATGGACCGCATTGTTTTAAGAACACCAGCGGATTCGGCAGCTCCCACAACGTAATCTGGCACATAAGTTTTAGCAATAATTTCAGCCCGGTCTTTTTCTTCTTTATTGGCTGCAAGACCTTCGAGAATAAATTTACCATTGACAGCTCTGCAGGTAATTTCGGGATTATTAACATCTTTTTCAATAAGCTCAGCAATCTTCTTCTGGGCCAGCGGGCTTAGGGTGACGATACTTGAAGCAAGATCCCCGTATTGAGAAACAACGCTCATGATACGATTCATATCACGCGGCAACAAAATTTCTCCGTCTACAACCACTTTGTTATTGATGATCTTAATGGAAACACCTTCGATTTCCGCAAGAAGATTTTTAATTTCTCTGGCGACATTTTCAAGACGACTTTTCTTAACGGTGATAACGTACTCTGCAATTTTTCTTCCCCTCTGATCAAGGATGGTGAGGGTTCCAACTCCTTCGGCTGTTGGTTCAAAACGTAGTGTTTTGAGCGCATTAGAAACAGAAAGTTTGGTAATCTTTTTATAATCGCCTTTAAAAGTAGGATCCTCTGGTAAGTAAGGTATTTTTTCATCGGTCGAAAGCCCTACAGTTAAATTGATAAATTTTTTGCCAGCCTTATCCTCTCCATGAACAGAAAGGGCAAAGCTCAAAATAATAAATAAAGTAACAAATATATTTTTCATTATCGTACCTCAACAAAGGGCCCTTTTCGCTTGACCGGGGTCGAGGCGGGCGTTCGTGGTTGTGGCGTTACGGGTCGCGGAATAACTGGCGCAAGAGATTCTGCTCTTATGATAGGGGCCATGGATTTACCGAGTATGCTATCCGAATTAGAGTTCACAATGGGTCCAATAATTCGATCATTCGGATTACGAAGGGTCACGTAGATACTTCCAGGCGACGTTGTCATCATATAGACAAGGTTTTGTGCGTCTTGAGGATTGGCCTCAATAGTAATGGCGGTAAAGGATGTGTCTCCGTTGAGATTTCTAAAAACAGCTTCGTTGGAATATTGATTTTTTTCTAAAAGCCTTGGAATGTTATTTGTAATTTTTAAACCTGTTGCAAGAACAACTACATCTTGCATGATGGTTTTTACCTCGACTTCACGATTTTGTCCCTTGCCAACCTCGACACTTGCTAAAATATCAATGCGATCGCCGGGCTGCAAAAGTTTTGAAACACCACGTGCTTCATCTACAGGAATCGCCACAGCTCTTTTACCTGGGGCAACTTGTGTTGAAAGACCAGTGTTGGCCCCAAGACTTAAAAGTTTATTGTTTAAAATTTGCTCACCTTTTTTGATGGGGGTAGAGGCAACTTTATTGATGGCAAGCTCTGGCTCTGTTAAAGCACCGGGCTGAATAAAATCTACAGGAATCTCTTGATACTCAATCATGGTTTCGTCAATGGTGCTCATTTCTAGAATATCTTTTGAGGCAATCAGGACTCTTTTTGAGGTTCCATAACGCTTATCGTATTCTGCTTTTTTTTCTTGTGAATAACTATAAATTAAAAACATTGCAAAAACGCCCATGCCAATAGAAATCCATAGTGTTCTGGTTGGATTCGGATTCATCTTCTTATCCTCCGCACGCTGCATTTAAACAAATGCCATAAAGTGTTTTAATATAGACGGGGTTAACGGCTCCCGTGGTTTCTCTTTTTCCATTAAAAAGCTGATTTGCCTTTTCACCATTTGGACGAATGCCAACGGTTGCCACCTCTCGTCCCATAGCAAGAGATCTTGTTGAGGCGTACCATTTCAAATCATTACCGGCATTTTCTGCTGCAACACCATGAAGTCTGATGCCTCGAATGAAATAGTCAAAGTCTGTTCCTTGGGCAGAATCTCTAAAGTAGTTTAAGTTGGTTCGATTGCGAAATGTTTCAAAGGTGTAAGCGCGTGCAGAAATAGAATTTAAAATTCCAGTATGGACAACACCAAAAGTTCCCACACAATAGGTCATAAAAATAATAAAAATAGAGAGCAACAAAACAGACTCAATGGTTGCAATTCCTTTTTGATTTAAATTTTTTCTTCTACTCATCTTCATTTTTAGCACCCATTGTCATCAAAAGAAGCATAAGCCTTTTTGGCGGTACTTCCGACATTAGAATAACTTGCATTGGATAGTTTTAAAATTGCGTTCATGCGATTTGCAACAACGCCCATGCATTCCTCAGAGGAGGGCTCTCGGCCAATAAACGAATTGATATAAGCTGAATAGGAGCCATCTTTTGTTGTGGACCCAAAGATGGGAAGATTAAGATCTAAAAGTCCAATCACAATTTTGAGTCGAACTCCTTCAAAAATATCTCGCGAGTCCTCTTTTTCGTATGTTTCGGCAAAATCTTCAAAACCAATGGGGGTTACACTAAACCATTCTTTTTTAAGAAAACTTTTATAAGCGCCATCTTTTGAGAGAGTATCAAATTTTTGTTGTCCCATCTTTTTTTGTTCTTCTAAGGACACATTTCCTGCAAAATAAGCGCGAGAACTTGAAAAAGCCAAATATTGAATGCTCTCTACAACAGAAAGAGAAAAAGAAAAAACGCCAAGAAGTAGAGTCATAGATAGCACGAGGACAAGTGCAAAAATAAAATCAATAGTAAGGCTTCCCTTTTGATTTTGTATCATCACGTTTCTCCTTTGAGAGAGCGGTGACGGCTTAAGTGCCCGGGATGAAGAGCGCGCGATTTTTCGGCGCCTCCCCAAACTCCATTTTCAATAAGACCAGAGACCATGTCCCATGGACCTTGGACGAATTGTGCGAGCATTTTAGAATTCTGAATGGCACCTTTTACAGAAAAAGCAATGGCAACAAGGACTGCAGCAATTAAAACATACTCTACAGAGACTTGCCCTGCTTGATTTAATTTTTTGGAAAGATTCATAAAATCCTCCCATACTGCGAAAACACCAAGAAGGTAAACCAACCCAAAAGAAGGGCAAACGTATAAGGTATTTTTTGAACAGTTTGGGCATCTGGTTTTTTAAGTGTTATAATTTTTTTTAAATTTGTAAGAAAAGCTTTTCCTTGGCCTTGGAGAATGACTTTTATAACCCCCAAAGCGCTTCCCCAGAAAAGAGAAAACAAAAAAGTATGAAGAACGGTATCGCTATTGGTGGCAAGACCAAAAATAGCAAAGACTTTAAGGTCTGCTCCGCCAAGAGCTTGAATTATATAAAGGGGCAGACAAAGAAGAATGGCCATGCCAAGCCCTAAGAAACTATTTCCCCAGGCGTGATTTGGTTCAAAGAAAATTAAAAAGAGAATGACCGATGCCAAAAGAGCAAGAACTAAAAAGTTTTGCACTTTTTTAAATTTGAAATCTGCAAATGTTGATACAAGCAAAACAAGTGTTGGCATCATATTACTTCTTTGACCATATGGCCGGATTTTTTGTATGCAGGGATAACTGTTGAAACCCGGGACCTGTTTCAATTTGTTTTTCAAGCCGTATTCCAAGTCTTGGGCCCGCTTCGTCAAAGCTTTGTGCAGGGGTCTTAAAGATTCCAACAATGACGAAAAGACAAATTGTTAATAAAATCACGAGTTCCGTTGTCATAAAAAATTATTGTCCCGTCACTTTGTTTATATCGGAACCGAGTTGATCAACTTTTCCCTTGACGATAGCCATAATCTTGTCTTTAAAAATGACAACAAGACCAACAACAACAACCAAAAGAAGAATATATTCCGTAGCTCCCTGTGCAGACTCATCTTTCCAAAGTTTTTTTAGGAAATTCATTAATTTTTTCATAGGTGTATCCTCCGTTTTTATAAACACTTTTCCTCTCATTTTTATCGGAATAAGACGCCCAATGCTTAAGATTTTTCCACCCATGTCTAGACTTTAGTCATCAAAAGGTGCCAGCCGCTTTTAGTCATCAAAAGGTGCCAGCCGCTTTTTTCTCAAAATGATTCAAAAATGTTGCGACATGTGCCGATAAGGCTTACGTCATGAAAAATGAGCAGGGTCAGACAACTCTTGAATATGTCTTATTAACTTTTGTCGTTGTGGTGACTTTAGGTGGAATTCTTTTTTCGTTTTCCAAAAGCGCCAAACGATTTCTTCAAAATTATTATGGTGAATATTTTCAATGTCTTCTTGAAACGGGAGAGCTTCCTAGTCTTGGTCTTGATGATGGTGGCACGGGTGAATGTAATGCAAGCTTTGAACCATTTACTTTAGCAGAGGGGCGTCCGCCCGTGGACAACGGAGTTGGTGATCACAACAATTCTTCGTCTCAAGATAAAAATCCCAAATTAAATGCAACGGCAGACACCAATCCTTCTAGATCTGCGGCGGGAGCCGCAGGCGATGGTCCAGATTCTTCATCGGGTACCAGTGGCAGGGTTCCTCTTTCTGCAAGAGAAAGACGCGTTGTTGGAAAAAACGGAAACTCAGATAAGGGCAAAAGTAGTTTTGGCCGCAGTGGTGGAATTATCGAAGAAGAGGATTCAAGTGACCGAACGACACTTGTGCCAGTAACAGGGATTTATGCAAAAATGCTTGATGAAGAGGATTCGCATAATCAGCAGGTAGTTGCCAAGGCAGAGACGGACGAGGCCAAGGCGGAAGACCCCAAAAGAATTCCTGCAAATCTTGATCGAAGGCCAAAACCGCCAGAAGATGTTGATGCAGGACTTACAATTCCTAACTTTTTAAGATACCTTCTTATTATAGCCATAATTTTGGCGATAGTGATATTCTTTGGCGGACAAATTTTGAACTTCAAAAAAAGCCAAGAGTGAGTACGATGAAAATAGCAATAGCATTATTCTTATTCAGTATTGGTCTCCACGCAGAAGAAAAAAGTTTTTCTGTAAAAGAACTTGATAAAAGAGCTATTCAAATGCATCAAAAAAAAGACTTTGCAGAAGAAGCGCGCGCCCTTGAGTTAATTCGAATTCAAAAAAAGGCATCTCCAAATCAACTCACAAGACTTGGCATTGCCTATGGAGAGATGAAGAAAAAAACAGAAGCTATTGAGGCCTTTAAAGAGGTTCTCCAGACAGCTCCCAAGTACGAAAAGGCCTATCGCGCCCTTTATGATTTTTATGTCAAGATTAACGACGTACAAGAATACCGTCATATTGTGATGGAAGCTCTTGATAAATTGGGACCTAAAAAAGAATGGATGAATGATTTTTGCAGAATTGAATACGAGCAAAAATATTACGAAGACGCAAAAAATATTTGCCAACAAGCCATAGAAAAAGATCCCAAAAAGCCAGAAAACCATATGTATTTAGCCCTTTCATTTAAACTTACAAATAATGAAGAGCAAGCCCGTAAAATGATGTTTAAGGCCGCAGAACAATTTCAACATTCTGAGATTGTTCAAAAAAATGCAGGACAATTTGCCGAAGAAATTAAAAACTGGGAACTTGCACAAAAATATTATAGCCAGTGTGTACGCACAAACAAAGAATCTGGCGCATGTTACTTACAGTGGGCAAAGGCGCTATTTCAACTTAAAGAATACGATAAGTCACTTAAGGCTTATTTAAAAGCTTGCCCCTACGAACGAGGAGTAAACGTCGAAATCAGAAGAAGTTCATATGAGTTAGAAAAAAGCAAGCATCTAAAAGAGGCCGCTCAATACTCAAAAAAAATTGATAAGTGCGATTTACTCTGGTTTGAGAATAGTAAAAAACTCAAGAAGTGACGGTTGAGGATTTTGAATTCCGCAGACCTTCACTTTTTTAAATTTTTTCTTTAGGGACTCTAAAGTATCTTTATATAATTTTTTTTGTACAGAAATGACGATATTATTTTTTTTATATGATCTTTGATTATAAACAATCAAAACACTTGCTTGCAGATGTAAGCTCTCTTCTAAAAATTCAAGAGCTGTTGGAATATCATGAACTTCTGCAAAAAGGAGACTTTCAAAAGAGTCGGGCTTATTTAGGGAATAAAAAGCTTGAAGAGTTTTTAATGGAAATGTTTTACGATAATAAACAGCAAGCAATGCTTGTTTTCTGTTTACTTGTTTCAGGCTTGATTCTAAATTTTTCCCACTAAGAAATACACAGGCGCCGCCGTCTGCTGTATGTAACAAATCTACAAGAGCTGTGCCGTCTGCAAAATCTTCTAAATAAGAACATGCAGAAAACCAAGATTTAAAATGCATTGCAAGGAATTGATCGTCAGAATCTGTAAACATAAATTATTGATATCATTTGTTAATTTGCAGTAACAAGAACAAAGCCCCGCATCAATTTTAAAATAGTCTCATATTAAAAATGGGTGGATGCTTACCCAAAATAATTCAAATATTTTTGACCTAAAGAATCATTTTTACTGTCATATTTTTGTTGAAACTCTTCTGTGCGTGAGTCATAAGCTTTATGGGGGAAAAAGGGGATGCTCGAGGGGAAAGTTGTTGAGCTTAAACCAAAGCGCATATTTACATTCGGCGAAGCTGCCGAAGTTCTTCCAATTATTTTAAGAATTACCAAGCAATATTCAGAAAAAGTGAATCAAATTATACAAAAACTTGATCGCATCTCTTCAAATGAGGCTCTGATGACAGAATCAGAAGCAGAAATCAACCGGCTTATACATGAATGGCAGGTTAAGCTAGAAAAGCTTGGCGCCCACACAAAGGGATTGTGGCTTGCAGATTTTGATTCTGGAGACGGATATTTTTGCTGGAAATATCCTGAGCAACAAATTACTCATTGGCATGGATATAGAGATGGATTTTCAGGCCGACGTCTTGTAAAAGATTATTTGGAATCTAGACAGGAAGAGGCTCATGAAGATCGCTCTAGCACAGATCAACAACCGAATCTGTGATTTTGACAACAATTCTAATAAAATTATTGAGCAAATCAAAAAAGCTCACAGTCTTGGTTGTGAACTTATTGTATTTCCCGAACTTGCACTTTTTGGCTATTGGCCGGGTGATCTTTTAGAGCGAAGCGATCTTGTTGAAGCTCAACTTAAATCTCTCAAAAAAATAAAAAGTATGGTGCCGGAGGGGCTTGTGGCACTGGTGGGAGTTGTGACGAGGGGCTCTCAAAAAAAAGGCAAACGGCTTTATAATTCAGTGGCCCTGTTACAGAGAGGAAAAAAAGAGAGATTTTTTTCTAAAGAGCTTTTACCGCAATACGATATTTATGACGAAGAAAGATTTTTTTTAAATGGAAATCTTAAAAATAACTTTTTTAAAATTAAAAATAAAAAAATTTTAGTTAGCATTTGTGAAGATATGTGGGCTTGGGAGAAGAATCATGTTGGAGTTCAACACGAGCACAACCCATTTTTCAAAATCAAAAATACAAAACCCTCTCTCGTTATCAATATTTCAGCTTCTCCGTATTCTTATTCAAAAAACAAGTTAAGAAAGCAAATGGCCACTAAAACGGCACGATTTCTTCGTGCACCAGTTCTTTATGTTAATCAGGTTACAACAAATGATGAAATTATTTTTGACGGCGGAAGTTTTATTTGTGACCCACAAGGAAAAGTTTTAAAACAAGCCTCTTTTTTTAAAGAGGAACTTCTTGTTTGGGAGACTCAAGAAAAAATTTTAAAGAAAAAAAACAAAGACGCGCCAGATATTCAGATCTTAAAAGAGGCAATTGTTTTTGGAATTCAAGACTATCTTCAAAAAAGCAACATTCAAAGAGTGCATCTAGGATTAAGTGGCGGTGTAGATTCTGCGCTTGTGGCCTGTCTTGCATGTGATGCCGTTGGGCCAAGCCGAGTCACTTTAATTGCCTTGCCGGGGCCTTATAGCTCACAAGAAAGTTTTAATTTGGCGCTGAAGCTTTCAGAAAATCTCAAGTGTGAGTTTTTCAATGTCGATATCAACGGTGCTTATAAAACTTTTGTGGATGAGTTTGAAACAAGTTTTGGTGTGCGAGAATTTAGCTTGGTTCATGAGAACTTACAATCAAGGCTTAGGGGAGTTGTGCTTATGGCATATTCCAACCATAAAAAGAGCCTTCTTCTTACGACAGGAAACAAATCAGAGTATGCCACAGGCTATGCAACACTTTATGGCGATATGTGTGGGGGACTGGCGCCCATTGGAGATTTGCTCAAGAGACAGGTTTATGAAATCTGTGAGCTTTATAACAAAGATCAAGAAATAATACCTAGAGGAATTTTAACAAGACCGCCGACGGCAGAGCTTAGAGAAAATCAAAAAGATGAGGATACTCTTCCTCCGTATTCAGAACTTGATCAAATGGTCGAAGATTTTATTTGTTATAACAAAAAACCAAATACTCAAAGAGAGCGCGAGGTTTATGCCCTTATTCAAGGGGCTGAGTTTAAAAGAAAGCAAGCGCCTCCAATTTTACGAATTAGTGATCGTTCTTTTGGTAAGGGCAGGAGATATCCTATTTCTTGGGGGCCAAGTGCTAAAATTTTTAGAAAGAGTTAAGTTTTAAAACGGTATATTTTTTAAAAAATGGTTAAAGTTAAAGAGCATTTTGAGTAATTCTTGATCTCTTAAGGTGGATCAGGTTAGTTTTAGGTAGAGGAAAATATGAAGTTTATTGCCTTTGACATAGAAACAACGGGATTAATTCCTGGGAGTGACCGGATTACAGAAATTGCAGCCGTCAAGTTTATAGACGGCCAGCCTACAGAACTTTTTTCAACATTGGTCAATCCTCAAAAAATAATTCCAGAAGAGGTCATCCGAGTTTCTGGTATCACAAATGAAATGGTTCAGGGACAGCCCGTGATCGAGGACTTGCTTGAGTCGTTTGCAAATTTTTGCCAAGACATTATGATGATTGCCCACAATGCAAGTTTTGATTTTCAGTTTATTGCTAAAGATATTCAAAAATATGAAGCGCCG
>JBDHWX010000005.1:0-23538 GCA_039810365.1 Bdellovibrionales bacterium
CAATTTTTTGATCATCGGTAGCGCCTACTCTTCGAATCACTCTTTCCTGAATGGCTCTTAAAAGTTTAACTTGTATTGAAAGCGGAAGCTCACCCACCTCGTCTAAAAAAAGTGTGCCGCCGTCTGCTACTTCAAAAAGGCCCACTTTATCTTGAATGGCTCCCGTAAAAGATCCCTTTTTATGGCCAAACATTTCTGATTCCATAAGATTTTCTGGAATCGCACCACAGTTGATTGTCACAAAAGGTTTATTTTTTAATGGGCCATTAACGTGAATGGCTTTAGCCACCATTTCTTTTCCGGTGCCACTTTCGCCAGTAATTAAAACATTGGTAGGTGTTTGAGAAACACGTTTAATTAACTCATAAATTGCGTGCATTTTTTCAGAATTTCCTACCAAGTTTTGAAAAGAATATTCTTTTTGCATCTCTTTTTTAAGAGATCTATTTTCTACTTCTAAGTTTTTAGATCTTAGAGCATTGGCAATAACAATGCGAACTTCGTCTATTTTAAAAGGCTTTGTGATATAGTCGTAGGCCCCAAGCTTCATGGCTTCTACAGCACTTTCTGTTGTTCCAAAGGCCGTGATGATCATAAAAACGAGATCTGGATAATTATCTTTAACGTGTTTTAAAAGTTCCATGCCTGTCACATTTGGCATTTGAAGATCTGAAATCACCATATCAAAAGATTTTTTCTTTAAAATCTCTTGGGCTTTTTGACCATCCTCAGCCGTTGTGACATCGTATCCTTCTTTTTTGAGCATAATTTCTAAAAATTCTCTTATGGATTCTTCATCATCAACAGCTAATATTCTTGGCTTCATAATTTCCTCTTACCTTCTATTTTTCCTAATTCAATTCTAACCTTCAAGTAGAAAATCGAATTTTAAAAGTTGTTCCTTTATTCAATTCACTTTCCACATCCACTTGTGCATTGTGGGCTTCTAAAATCTTGTGAGCAATGGCAAGTCCAAGCCCTGTTCCACGAGATTTTGTTGTAAAAAAAGGTTCAAATATTTTTTTAACTGTTTTTTCATCCATACCAATACCATTATCTTGAATTTTAATTAAAATTTCGCTTCCGACTTGATGGCAAGAAATTTTAAGTAATGGCGTTTGTTGTTTTTCCATGGCATGGCTTGCATTGATTAAAATATTTAAAAAGACCTGTTTTAATTTATCATGGTTTGCCTGAATCATTTTTGTGGGTTCAATATCAAGATCCAAAGTTGGGGTTAAAAGGTTTTTATTGAGCTGCATCATCTCAATACACTCACGAATAAGCTTTGCAAGATCCACCTTGTCTTGCATTGGCAGGTTGGGCCTTACAAATTCTAAAAACTCAGAAATAAGCGCATTAAGCCTATCCGTTTCCTTTAATGTAATGGCAATAAGCCTTTTTTGCTCATCATCAAGTTTTTCAAAACTACCGGCTAAAAGTTGAATGCTGCCACTCATACTCGCCAAAGGATTACGAATTTCGTGGGCCATACCGGCTGCAAGTTGTCCAACGGCTGCAAGCTTTTCTTGAGTTTTCATACGTTCTTCAATACGCCTTTTTTCTGTCACATCTTGTAAAAGAACTAAGTAAGCCGGATTGTGCGGTTCTAAATTAAATTTGGACATTAAAACTTCGACATCTTTTTTTTCGTCTCCATAAATAAAAACCGTTTTTGTTACAATACTTTTTTGTTCAAGCTCTTCTTTCATTTCTAAAAGTTCTTGTATACGAGAAGTCACCTTATATTCTTTTGAAATTTTATCTCCTAAAATTTCGCTTGTTGCCTGATTTGCCTGAATCAAAGAAAAATCTCTGTTAAGAGTTAAAAGACCTGTTTTCATATTTTCAATAATGAGATTATTGATGTTTTTTAATTCTTGAAGAGACTTTTCTTTAACAACGAGCTGAGAAGAAAGGGTCCCGCTTAAAACCGCTACAACAAAAAAAGCTAAGTTGTTCATTAAAAATAAAAAGATTTTAGAGTTGCTGCTAGTGCTGGCATCAAAAAATAGAATAAGACTAAATAAAAAAGCGCAAAATGTTGACATCATTAAAGCACCACGCAATTGAAACGTGAGTGATGTGACGAAAATAAGATAAAGATAAAAAAACAAGTATAAAGAGCTTTGAAGACTTGTCTTATAGAGAATCAAAGAAATAATAATGGCATCAAGAGGAAGCAACAATTTAAGAGCTTGATTTTGGGTTTTCTCTGAAAGACCTTCTATAAGAAAAAACACACCCGAAACAAGAAGAGAAATAAAAAGCAAGCCATAAATCGGAATTAAAAAATCAGAGTTAATAAATAACGGATAGCGAAGTTGATAAACGACTGTAAAAAGCAGTAAGAAAAAATAAAGCGCTAATCTTGTTCCTTGTGATAAATCTTTTGTCAATGGTCAAACCCCGATGCTAAATTAAAGATTGGTAAGTACATGGCAATCACAAGAACTGCCACAATTCCACCCAAAAATACCATCATGATGGGCTCAATCATACTCGTCATAGCACCCACAGCATATTCTACTTCTTCTTCGTAAAAATCTGCAATTTTTCCTAGCATGGTATCCAAAGCTCCTGTTTGTTCGCCCACACCAATCATCTGTGTCACCATGTCGGGAATATAAGGATCTTGCGCAAGAGGAATCACAATACTTTTTCCTTGTGCAATGACATCTTTTGCTTTTAAAAAAGTATTTTCAAGAACAGCATTTCCCACAACTCGTGCTGAAATATCAAGACCCTCTAAAATAGGAACACCACACGCAATCATAGTGGCAAGAGTTCTTGAAAACCTTGCGATTGCACTTTTTTGGATAAGATCACCAAAAACAGGAACACGAATAAATATGGCGTCTAACGTCTTACGACCTGACTCGGACTTGTAATAAGCAATGGCAGCATAAATAACTGCAACAAAAGAGCCAATAATAAAATACCAATATTTTTGCGCAAAGTGACTCATATCCACCACAACTTGAGTGAGCCATGGAATCTTTTGACCAGAAGAAGCAAAGAGTTGTTCAAATTTTGGAATCACAAAAGTTAAAATGACCCAAATCACAATAAGGGCAACAAATAAAATTCCTGCAGGATAATAAAGAGCCCCCATCACCTTATTTTTAATTTTAATAGATTTTTCTATGTAAATTGCAAGACGCTCTAAAATATCATCAAGAGCACCAGATTCTTCACCAGCCTTCATAAGATTAACATAAAGTCTATCGAAAATTCGATTGTGCGCGCCTATGGCATCTCCTAATTTTTTACCACCCTGAATATCGGACTGAATTTGCTTAAGGGCATTAGCTAAGGTCTTATTAGCCGTAGTATTTCCTAGAATTTCAATACTCTGAACAATGGGAATCCCAGAATTGACAAGAGTTGCAAATTGTCTTGTAAAAATCTGAAGATCTTTTCCTTTTACACTTCCTCCAAACCCTTTGAGGAGTTTAGAGTAATCTCTTTTTTCGTAAGCGACCATGCGTATGGGTACAACTCGTTGAGCACGCAACCGAATGCGCGCTTCGGTATCTGTGGCCGCTTCAATTTGGCCCTTTATTGTTCTTCCATCAAGGGTTTTGGCCTGATAAGAAAAAAGAGGCATCTTAGAGCCCCACTTTTTTTAACATTTGATTTAAATCTTCGGGATCAGAGCTTGCCTCAAATCCTACTTTCATATCAATTTTTCTGCGCACAATGAGATTCATTAAACATTGATTCATGGTGATCATACCTGTTGTTTGCTGCCCAACCTGCATCATTCCATGAATTTGATAATATTTCCCCTCGCGAATAAGAGCCCGAATCCCCGGTGTTGGAATTAAAAGTTCATAAGCTAAAACAAGTTTTCCATCAATTCCAGGTAAGAGTTGCTGGCTTAAAACGCACTGTAAGACAGCACTTAATTGACTAAGAGTTACCTCTTTTCGTCCGTCTTCAAACATAGAGACAATACGGCTAATGGTATCGGGTGCAGAGTTTGTATGAAGTGTTGCAAATAACAGGTGTCCTGTTTCTGAGATTTTAAGAGCAATCTCTGCTGTTTCTCGATCTCTCATCTCACCCACTAAACAGTAGTCAGGGTCTTGTCTTAATAAATATTTCATTGCAACACTAAAGTCTTCTGTGTCGAGTCCCACTTCTCGCTGATTCACAATACATTTTTTGTGATGGTGAACATACTCAATAGGATCTTCAATTGTCACAATGTGTGATTGTTTTTCTTCGTTAATTTTATCAAGCATGGCAGCAATGGTGGTTGATTTTCCACTTCCCGTTGCCCCTGTTACTAAAATCATTCCATTTCTTTTATTAGTAAGATCAGAAACAATTTGTGGCAACCCCAGAGTGCTAAAATGAGGGATATCTTCTGGAATCCTCCTAACGGCAGCAGAAACGGAACCCCTTTGTCTAAAGACGTTCACGCGAAATCTTCCAACTCCGTTAACACCAAATCCAAAATCAATTTCATTTTTTTTGTCAAAAATTTTTCTTTGCTTTTCTGTCATTAAAGAAAGGCATATGTTTTGAGCTTGCAAATCTGTTAAAGGCTCTGTGGATCTCTGATAAAGATTTCCATTGATTCGGACCATGGGAGGAGAGCCAACAACGATATGCAAATCTGTTGCATTGTCTTTGGCAACCATTTTTAAAAGTTCTTTTAAGCTACTCATATCGTTGTAAGCTCCAGATGACGTACTTTTTTGCTTAATCTTTAATTGTTGTTCCCACAACCTCTTCGATTGTTGTAACTCCAGCCTTTACTTTATTTAAAGCGCTTCTTCTTAGGGTTTTCATTCCACCTTGTACTGCGGCGCTTTTAAGTGCAACAGGATCAGCTTTTTGAAAAATAAGATTTTTAAGTGAATCCGTAAATTCTAAAATTTCATATATAGAAATTCGTCCCTTGTAGCCAGAGTCTCCACAAAATTCACAACCATCACCCTTAAAAACTTGTATTCCTGTAATTTCATCTTCTCGAAATCCAACGTCCAAAAGCGTTTGATGATCTACCTGCACTTGGGTTTTACACTTTTGACAAATTTTTCTAACAAGCCTTTGTGCTACAATAAGGTTAACTGCTGATGTGACTAGAAATGGCTCCACACCCATATCGATCAATCGATTCACAGTTGATGGTGCATCGTTTGTGTGAAGCGTGCTCACGACAAGGTGACCCGTTAAAGCTGCTTTAAAAGCAATTTCAGCTGTTTCAAAATCACGAATCTCTCCCACCATAATAATATCTGGGTCTTGTCTTAAAAAACTTCTGAGAGCAGCAGAAAAAGTCAGACCAATTTCTGAATTCATTTGAACCTGATTAATTCCCTCAAGATTAAACTCTACCGGGTCTTCTGCCGTTGAAATGTTCACATCTGGCTTATTAAGATCGGCAAGGGCAGAGTAAATTGTTGTGGTTTTACCTGATCCCGTGGGCCCAGTGATTAAAATAATTCCATTTGGCTGATAGAGGGCATTTTTGAACTTTTTGATATCATCATCTTCAAAACCAAGCTTATTCAGATCAAGCTGGAGATTTGATTTATCTAAAATACGCATCACAATTTTTTCACCAAAAAGTGTTGGCAAAACGCTCACGCGAAAATCAATTTCTTTTCCATCTTTTGTTTTAATTTTTAAACGACCGTCTTGAGGCCTACGCTTTTCTGATATATCAAGCTTACTCATAACTTTAATACGAGAAGCAATGGCTGCTGCCATTCCTGTTGGGGGCTGAATTTGTTCAATTAAAGAACCATCCACACGCATTCGCACACGAAAATTTTTTTCATAGGGCTCAATATGAATATCTGAGGCCCTCTTTTTTATGGCTTCACTTAAAATTAAATTTACAAACTTGATGACAGGGGTCTCGTCTTGACTTGCTTCGCTATCAATAATTTGTAGATCTGGTGCATTGACATCAACATCAACTTTTGTTGTCTCTTTTTCCATTTCCGTCATGATATTTTCGTAACTGACACCAGAGGCATAGTAGCGCTCTATGGCAACTTCAATAGAATGTTCAGAGGCAACAACGGCCGTAATTTTGTATCTTGTAATATGAAATAAATCATCTTTGATATAAATATTGCTCGGATCTGCCATTGCTAAAACCAAAGTATCTCCGGCCTTTGAAACAGGAAATACTTTATATTTTTCGCACATTTTTTTAGGAACAAGATGAATAACTTCGGGATCTACCTGAAAAGAGTCTAAATCAATTGCAGGAATATTATATTGCTTAGATAAAAAATCAGAAAGTTGTTTATCATTAAGATAACCAAGTTTGACTAATGCAGAAGAAAGTCTACCGCCGAGAGATTTTTGTTCTTTTTTTGCATTCTCAAGTTGATCGATATTTATTAAATTTTCTTTTACGAGTAATTCACCAAGTCCCTTAGCCAAAGCCACCCCCAGAAATACAACAAATACATATATAGAATATCTTGTGGTGACGATTTTTGTAACTAGACCAAAGGCCAAAACTCTTGTTTTTTATTTTACCTGAAACTCTTCTAAAACCTTTTGATATTGATCCTTGTTATAGGGAGCCTTTTCAAGAGCTGTTTTTAAGCTGGCCTCGTAGTCTTTAAGGTCTAGATCATAATCAAAAACCTTTTTAACCCACAACTTGTCAAAATAAGAATTCACTTCAAATCCCAAAACGGCAGTAGCTCCAATATCTTTTCCTATATGAATAAACGGTGGTTCAACTGGAACATCTGAAATATCTAAGACGACTCCACCTTTTTTAAGAAAGTTAAAGTAATAAAGATCGTTTAAAAAACTTTCGTGTACATCAAACAATAATGTATTAGCGACTATGCCATGAACACCTGGTAAAAGGGTGAGATCATCTTTTGGAATGTTTTTGAATTGTGTATTAAAGAAGATATCAGATAAATTTCTTATGATTTCTTGAGCGTCTTGATCTTCTGGATCAATAATATTAATTTTTGAAAAACCCAATCGCACCAGAGCTGCTGCTAGAGAACGAACCACCCCATTGGTCCCAACAATCAAACCCATCTGTGAAACATCAATGTTTTTCACTTTTATCGTTAAGGCCTGAACAACAGCTTCGCGAAAAAAATTGTCAGGCCAAAATTGTCCCCGTGAAAGTGTTATGCTATCAACACTTCCAATGCGAATAAGCTCTCGAAAGGCTTTTGAAACCGACTGAGAAGCCACACCCCATAGCAATGGATGAATGCGAACAGCACCATATTCTTTTTCAATTTTTTGAATTTCTTCTTTAAAGTTTTCTTTGTTAAGCTCAACGTGAACATATTCTTGTTTTATAGATCTTTGCAAAAGATATTGGGACAAAAATTCATTTCTTAACGATTTTTCGGGACCAACTTCACACCACTTCATTTAAAAAATTCCAAGGCATTTTGAACATCCACTTTCATTTGGGCTACAAGTTTTTCAACGGACGAAAATTTTTCTTCTGACCTTAAATACTTAAGAAAATGAATTTCTATTTCTTCTCCGTAAATATCTTCATTAAAGTCTAAAATGTAAGATTCAACTTTTAAAGTTTTATTTTTAATATCAACAAAAGTCGGATTCCATCCCACATTTGTAACGGAAAGATATGCCTTGCCACGCACAATTGTTTTTGTAGCGTAAATGCCAACTTTAGGAAAGATCTCAGCCTTTGTTGCAAGATTGGCCGTTGGAAACCCAAGGGTCCTTCCTCTTTGATCCCCTTTTTCAACTAGACCTTTAAGATAAAAAGATCTTCCCAACATCTGAAAAGCTAACTCTACCCTGCCTTCGCCTATTGCTTTTCTAATTTCAGTGCTAGAAATCACAAGCCCTTCTTTTTTTATAGGCTGAACAACCTCAAGACCAATTCCATGTTTTTGAGTTAAGCTTTCCAAAACACCAAGGGTACCGGTTCGATTTGCACCAAAGGCAAAATCATAACCCACAATCAAGACCTCTGGTGATAATGGTTTTAAAATATAATCTACAAAATACTGCTCAGGTTTAAGCTGCGAAAGATCTCGAGAAAAAGGCTCAACAATTAAAAGATCCACACCTAACTTTTGAAGCTCTCTTTCCTGATCCTCTTGATCAAAAATTTGAAAGTGTTCCTTTTCTGGATGTAGAATCTTTTTAGGATGAGGATAAAAAGTCACAACCACGGATTGAGCCTTGAGATCCCTTGCCGTCTTAAGTAATCGTGAAATAATTTCACGGTGACCGAGGTGGAGCCCATCAAAATTCCCAATGGTCACAACCGACCTTGAAAGTTGAGCTTGAAGCCTTGAAATTCCGTGAGCAATTTGCATGGAAGTCCTTAAAACAATCTTTGATTTCATTGTCAAAATAAGGTAATTTACGCTGCGTGTCTATATTCAAATTTCTTAGCAAATTCCAGCATTTCTTAAAAAAATTCTGGGATGCTCGAACATTCTGGTTACGCGTCTTACTTTGCTGGGCCATTGGTTGTGCTTTTTTATTTACGGATTATTCCTTAAACTTCGATCTGCGCTTTAAAATTCGCGGCAACGTCAATACAATGAAAGACATTGTTCTTCTCACCGTCGATGAATCAGATTGGCGAAAAATGAGAAATGTTCAAGTTGAAACGTTTGAGTCTTTAAATTCCCTTTATCTCAACGAAACACTTACAGATAATTATTATTGGGACGAAGCCTTGTGGAGCAAGATTCTTAAAAAAACACTCGAGCTTCAACCTAAAAAAATTGGAGTCACTTTCTTTTTTGGTTCTAATTTAGGAAAAATTTCAATTTCCCCACAAAGCCAGAAACTCTTTAAAAATAAAAAAATCGTTTGGCCCTCTCGAATTTCTCCAGAGGGACAAATTCAGTTTCCACTTTTTTCTCTTCATCAAAATACCGGTATCATTGATATCCATCCCGATGTTGATGGTATGGTTCGCTCCTACGAAGTCAGTCATTTTGAACTTCCCCATTTTGCATTCATACTTTCAGATCAAAAGCGTCCAATAGAATCTTATCGAAAGAATTACGTTATTAATTACCAAACTTATCCGCAAAAAATGCAAATCTATCGTGCTATTGATCTCTTTACAGGAAAGATTACCGAAGATCTTTTGCGCAATAAAACCGTTATTATTGGAGCAAGAGATTCTCGAGAGCATCTCTATCCAACTCCTATGGGATTTATGACAAAATCAGAACTTATTGCGCAAATAGTGGATAACTTTAATCATGAGCGATTTCCAAGAAAATTACCCATCGAGTTTTATGCCGTTTACCTTTTATTTTTATTGGCAATATCTCTCACCCTTATTCTACAATACCCACAGGGTTACGCCCTTGCATTAATTGTCTGTTTTGGTGCTATTGCCTCGGGTGTATCGGCATGGGCTTTTGATACTTTTTTTATTTGGACTCCTATCCTTTCTGCTATCATCCAAATGATTGCAACCTACATTATTTTTATAAGTTATAAATTAGCAAAAAATGAAAGACGCACCTGGCACCTTGAACAAGAAAAAAGTTATCTCTTTGAACTCGAACAACTTAAAAATAATTTTATTAGCCTTATCAGCCACGATCTTAAAACTCCAATAGCAAAAATACAGGGTATTGCAGATCGAATGATACAAAATTCAAATGACGAAAAAGTTACCAAAGATTTAGAAATTGTTAAAAATTCAAGCCAAGATCTTTACAGATATATTCAGTCCATTTTACAAATTACTCGAGTTGAATCCTCTGATTTCAAAATCAAAAAAGAGGCCACCGACATCAATGAAATTATTGAAAAAACAGTGTCAGAACTGATGCCTCTTGCCTACGAAAAGTCTATGACCATTAAAACAACTCTAGAACCCATGTTTTCTATTGAAATTGATACAGCCCTTATTCATGAAGTTATTGCGAATTTAATAGAAAATGCTATTAAATATACCCCAAATGGAGGATTGGTTGAGGTTTTATCCATCGAAAAGAACGATCAAGTCTACATTTCGGTTCGCGACAATGGTGGGGGAATTCCATTTGAAGAACAAACTCAGATATGGGAAAAGTTTTATCGCGGAAAAAAATTTAATTTAAGCACGCGTGGCACCGGGCTTGGACTCTACTTGGTTAAATATTTTATTGAACTTCATGGCGGAAAAGTATTTTTAAAAAGTTCAACAGAAGAACCAACCGGAACAGAAATTGGTTTTATTCTTCCAGTTGAAGACGAAAGGTCAAAATAATGAGTGAGATATCAAAATTAAAAGTATTGATTGTTGATGACGAATCTGAATTAAGAAAATCTGTAAGATCATTTCTAGAAACAATGCCTCATCACTTTGAATTTGACGAAGCAGAAAATGGTAAAATTGCTTTTGAAAAAGTAAAGCTAACAAATCCCGATATTGTTTTAATGGATGTTCGAATGCCCGAAATGAGCGGCCTTGATGCACTTAAGGTTATTAAGGAATTCGACCCGCGCATTTTTGTTCTTCTCATGACAGCACATAGTAATCTCCAAGATGCTGTGGAGTCCATTAAACAAGGGGCCTACGATTATGTTTCAAAGCCAGTTCAGCCCGAAAAATTACGAGAAGTCATCACCAGAGCCCTTGATGCAAGAGAGATGGTCTCTAATCTTGCTATTTCTAATCCTATCTTTGATGATGATGTCGATAGCGAATTTGTGGGCCATAACCAAAAGATGGTTGAAATTTTTGATTTAATTTACAGACTTTGTAAAGTGGATACAACGGTCCTTGTACGTGGTGAAAATGGTACGGGCAAAGAATTAGTTGCAAGAGCCATCCACTATAACTCCCCTAGAAAAGGTGGACCATTTGTTGCTATCAATTGCGGTGCTATTCCCGAAAATCTTATGGAATCAGAACTCTTTGGGCATGAAAAGGGAGCTTTTACAGGTGCATCTGAAAGAAAAATTGGTAAATTTCAATTAGCTAATCAGGGAACCATTTTTCTAGATGAAATCGGAGAATTAAGACCTGACATGCAAGTTAAACTTTTAAGGGTACTACAAGAAAGAAGTTTTGTTCCTGTTGGCAGCAACCGAGAAATCAAGACCAATACGAGAATTATCGCCGCAACCAACAGAAACCTTGAAAAGATGATCGAAGAAGGAACTTTTCGTGAAGACTTATTTTATCGACTTAATGTTATGCCTATATTTTTGCCGCCATTACGCGAGCGAACCGATGACATCCCACATCTTATAGAAAATTTTATTAAAAAATTTGGAAAACAACACAATAGGCAAATCCGTGCTATTTCAAATCAAGCACTTGAAACTCTCAAAAATTATTCTTGGCCCGGAAACATACGCGAACTTGAAAACGTTATTGAACACGCATTTATCATCGAAAACTCAGATACCATACAAATCTTAAGTATTCCACAGCATGTTCGAGATAGATCTCAAGCAACCGTTAAATTTGAATATGGGAAAGAATTTAAGGCCCCTTTAGATTTTGAAATATTTAAAGAAAAAATGGAAAAAGAATTTATAGAAAATGCCCTTAAAGCAAACAGTGGAAAAATAAATCAAACCGTTGCACATGCGAATATCCCAAAAAACACGCTCTTAAGAAAAATAAAAAAATATGGGATCAAGGTAAAAGACTTTACAGAGTAATTTCTAAATCTTTTATAGCTTGTAGAACTTGTTCTACACCGATTGATTTCATACATTCATGGGTTCCAATGGGACACTCTTGATGCCCATGAGGTCCACAAGGCCTACAATTAAGGTTTTTATTTTCGATAACGAGAGACCGATTATTCCAAGGCTGATAACCTTGATCCAAAACTGTAGGGCCAAAAATAGCAACCGCTGGCGTTTGCGCAACACTGGCTATATGCATAGCCCCACTATCATTTGAGATGAGCAAAGCTCCATAGGTAACCAAAACTAAAAGCTCAAAAAGATTTGTTTGACCAGCAAGATTAGTTACCTTTTCAAGGTCTTTCGCAATTCTTGCGCATAAATCGTATTCAGTTGAAGAGCCAATTAAAACAACGTGTGTCTTCTGCGCAAGTATTTGAACCAAACTTCGATACCCCTCCTCCGTCCACATTTTTGTATTCCAAACAGATCCTGGCGCAACAAAAACTGAGTTAGGTATGATTCGGAATTTATGCAAAACTTTTTGCGTCTGTTGATGAGCTAAAATTTGACGTTTCATTCCCATGGACTGAGAGTCTGTAATGATATGCCGATTACGGAGATCACTTAATTGAATATTTTTTGGACGATTTTTTAAGTAATCTGAGATCTCATGAGATATTTCTCCCTGAAGTAAGCCCAAAAGTGATAGTTGTCTTAAGGCATCTGGCAACAGCATATTTCTTGGCAAACGCTTATTAAAAATAAGAAAACTCCATAAATTAGAAAAACCAATTTTTATTTTTGATTTTATTCTTTTTGCTAAAAGCATGGAACGAAAAGATTGGTGAGGACAAAAAAGATAATCATAAGAATCAAGAAAAAGTGGAGAAATGCTTTTTTTATAATTTTGCTTCGTACTTTTATCAACCTCAATTATTTTTTGACAGAGTCCAAGCTCAATAAAAATTAAGCCTAGCCCTCTTTTACATACAAGGGTTACTTCTCCCTCAGGCCAATATTTTTTTATTTGTTTGAGTAGCGGTATAGAAAGGAGCAAATCTCCTAAAAATGCTGTTTGCAAAACAACAATTCTTTTCATCATTCATCATTCTTCTTTCTTGATTTCACTAATAGAAGCTGTAATGGTACCAATTTTAATTTTGGATTCGATACGAACAATAAATTTTCTATCATCATCTGTTAGCCAAAAGAAAACATCTCCCATGGGTTGAAATATGCCACCAATGGCGACCTCTGGCTTAATCACAATCGTATTGAGTTCACCAAGTTCTGTTTTGAGCTTTTCACGTCTTAAAACATGCCCCTTAACAACCATATTTTTTTCGTTATCAGAAACTCGAAACTCAATTGTCTTACCTGGCTCGAGTTGAAATGTGCGCAAATAAAATGCTGCACTAAATATATTTTGTGAATAAGGCTCAATCTTCCATTCTAAGTTTTTTTCCTCAACTCCACTTTTTTTCGTAATCTTTTTTTCCCAAAATTTTGCTGTCATTTTCTTCCAGTCAAAATAAGAACGAACCTCCCTTAACTGTTTGGTTTCTTTAACATGGATCGACATATTGTAGGGAAGCATGGTTTCATAATCCATATAAGTCTCACCACTATCATCAACCGAATAAAATGCTGAAAAAAGACTATTCGATTTACCGCTAATTTGAAAATGATAACTTTTTTTACCGTTTACTTCGACAAATGGTAAAACTTCTATCGTCATATAACCAGCTACAATATTAAAATAAGATAGTTTTAGTGTAGTTTTTTCTCCCACTCGAAAAGGATCTGTGATGGGCCTTCTACCATCAAAGCCTGCGCTATCTTCAAGAGCTGGTAATTTTTTAGCTGGCTTATGTGCCTTCTCTTTTTCTTTATACTTTGTTTTTTCACTTTTTCTTTCAACAATTTGTGAGCTCTTTTTTGATGCTGTATTTGAAGCTACAGGACTTTCGGCTGGCAATTCTTTTACCACAGGCTCTGGAATTTCTTTTACCTTCACTGACTTATCATAGGCATCGATTTTCAGCATTTTATCAGAACCATCAATTTCAAGAATTGCAGAAGCACAGCCCACTAAAAGAGAAAACATAAGAAGTATTACACATCGAAATCCATATCTAAAGAGCATTAGTCATATCCCTTCCATCTTTTATGAACCCACATCCATTGCTCTGGATACTTCCTAATAATTTCTTCTAATCTGTCATTATATTTTTGCGTCATATGCTTAATATTCTGCTCGTGGTCGCCCACAATTTCAACAGGAATTGGCTCTTCGGCTTGTAAAATAATTTGACCATTTTTTCTGTAATTATAGACAGGGTAAACCACAAGATTTGTCTTAAGAGAAAACGCTGCAGGACCTGCCGCTGTCCACGCCGTCTGACCAAAAAATTTTACTGGTATGCCATAGGGAATTCCCATAAATTGATCGATGATAAAAACCAGACACTTGTTGTCTTTTAAAGCACGAAATATTGCAAAAGGGTTTCGTCTATCTTCAATAACCGTTATTCCCTCTTTTTTTCTTTTTTCCATTAAAAGCTCATCAAAAATTTTATTATTAATTCTCTTGGAAGTGATGGCCATCTTATAGCCAAAGCTTAAGTATCCAAGCATTGCAAAATCAATTGCTCCAAGATGCAGACTCACCATCAAGACCCCGTGTCCCTTTTGAAGTTCTTTATCAACACCTTCAAAGCCTTGAATCTTAAAAAAACGATCTTTCCATTCTGGACGAAAACGAAAGACAAGAAGATACTCCAAAAAAGAGAGGCACAAATTTTGTATACTTTTTCTTCCTATTTGAATCTTTTTTTCTTTTTCCCAATGCGGAAATGCCAAGTCCAAATTTTCAAGAACAACTCTTCTTCTCAGTCGAATAACGTCAAACCAAATAATACCTAAAAAATTAGCGCATGCCTCCTGAGACCATCTTGGTAAGATAGAAAAGATAAAGCATATTGGAGTTAAAATAATCTTAATAAATCTTATCATAAAGAGTATCTAATGGGTCTATTGATTCAAATTTTAATCGACTTTCGTAAATAGGATAAATATTGGCCTTCATCTCCCTGATCTTAACAGAATCCTTTTGCGTTATAAGCAAAGGAGCTCCCTGAGTTTTTTGAATTACCTCCTCAATCATCTTTTCGTTATAAGCAGCATGATCTGGAAATATAAAATGCTTTGCAATTTGAAAATGAAAACTGTTTTGAATTAAATTTTCAAAATTCTGAGGATGCCCAATGCCAGACAATAGGTAAACTTTTTGGTCCTCAACTTTAAGTTTTTCACCATTATAAATGTTAAAAAAACCATCAATGGTAGATGTAAAGCGGTAAATGGGAATTGTTTTTGGAATTTTTTCTGTCAACTTTATTAAATTTTCTTTTTTTGAAAGATTGGTTTTGGTCACAAAAACACAATCTGCCTTTTTAAGATATTCGAATGAATTTCTGGCACGACCCAATGGCGGATACTCATAATTTTTTATATCCTCCGTTGCATCCAAAACAACAATATCAAGACTTCGCTGAAGACGCCTATGTTGAAAAGCATCGTCTGCTAAAATTAAATCCACCTTCTTTTCTTCTAAAATTTTTTGACACCCTAGTACCCGATTCTCACAAACATAAAAATTAACATCTGGGTGCTGTGTTGCTAGCCACGTTGGCTCATCACCATAAAGTCGTGTGGCATTTTTATTTTGAAGATCTATCTTAAAAAAACCCTTTGTTTGACGCCCATAACCTCGGCTTATAACAGCAATTTTTTTCTTCTTCTTTAAGTTCTGAATTAAAAAATCACAAATTGGTGTTTTTCCCGTTCCTCCAAAAGTTAAATTTCCTATGGATATAACAGGAACGCCAACAGAGTAAGACTTCAAAAGATTTTTCTGATAAAGCGCCTCTCTTGCATCAACAATTAAAGAAAAGATTTTTGAAATTAATTTAAGAATCATGAAATTAATCCCAAAATGCTTTCTGCAACACGTTCATTGGCAGTCGAAGAATAAACTTCTTGTGCACTCAAACTCGCTTTCATTTTATGTAACTCTTGAACCTCTTCTGCATATAATGAGGAATCTTTGAGAATGCGTACAATTTCTTGTGACAAGGCCTCAGGTGTTGCTGCGTCTTGAAAAAATTCTTTTGATATCTGCTTATTAGAAATGATATTCACGAGTCCAAAAAATCGTGGCATTTTTATTATAAAACGACCAAGAAATACCGTAAGTTTTTTCATAACATACATAATAACCATTGGTTTTTCTAAAAGCCCGACCGTTAGAGTTGCCGTACCAGAAGCACAGAGTACAAAGTCCGCCATGGACACCATCTCAAACGGATCCTTTTTAACAAAAATGAGCGGAATTTTAATTTTTTGCATTTGGTTTTTTATATATTCTATATCTAGATTGGGCGCGATAAAAAGCATAACCTTTAAATTTGCAACATTCTCTTTTACCAATTGGGCCGTTTGTAACTGTATATTAAGATGGTGCTCGATTTCAAATTTACGACTGCCCGGCATAAGTCCCAAAACTTTATCCGACGGCAAAACTCCATATCGAGTACGTAAATCATTAATATATTTTTTATCAAATAATTCAGATCTTAAATCATCTAAAAGGGGATGGCCGACAAACTCTGCATCGACTCCATATTTTTTATAAAAAGCAACTTCAAACGGAAATAAAACAAAAAGCTTATCTATGTATTTCTTAATAATATTGACTCTCGATGTACGCCATGCCCATACGGATGGCGAAATATAGTAGGCTATTTTAAATCCCTTTTGTTTTAACTTCTTTGCAAGCCTCAAATTAAAATCCGGGTAATCTAGCAGCAGAACAATATCGGGTTTTCTTTTATTTGCCTCATTTATAAGGCGATAAAAAACCTGATAGATTTTTTTAAATGAGCCAAGAACCTCTTGAATCCCCATCACCGCAAGTTCTTCTGAGCGCCCGATACACTCAAATCCTTGAGCTTCCATTTGTTGACTACCAATTCCAAAGGCTTCAACTGTCACTTCTTTTTTCTTCCACGCCTCTAAAATTTTTTCTGCATAATGTGTACTAGACGGCTCCGCTGCAACAATAAGAACTTTAATTTTTTTTGATTTAGGTTGTTGCTGTGTGGACTCTTGTGACATTACAGAGCCACACCTCGTTCTGATTTTTTTACAAACTCTACAAGGTAAGTTATTTCTGCGCCTGGTTTGCACTCATTTTCGATTCGTTGAATCTTCTCTTCTATATTACTTTCATCTTTAGAAAGAATTCGAATCGCCTTATTAATTTCACCTACTTTTTCACTAGAAAAACCTGCTCGCTCAAGACCAATTTTATTTGTAGCTCGCACTGTTGCGTAGTTTCCCTGAGCAATGCAATAAGGAAGAATATCCCTGTTTACAGCACTAAAGCCCCCAATGAAAGCATAACTCCCAAGAGTCACAAACTGATTCACAGCGCTCATCCCACCAAGGGTTACAAAGTCTTGTATTACCACATGACCAGCAAGCTGACAGGAGTTGGCAATAACATTATTATTACCGATATGGCAGTCGTGACCAAAATGAACATAGGCCATGACAAGATTATTATTTCCAAGTGTTGTTATGCCTCCGCCTGTTACAGTACCAAGATTTATTGTTGCGTACTCTCGAATTTGGTTTTCATTTCCTATAACAAGTTTTGTCTTTTCGCCTTTATATTTTTTATCTTGAGGAATTTCTCCAACGACAGCCCCTGAATAAAAATGATTTTTTTCTCCAACTTCCACCACACCAAGTTCAGAGCCTAAAACAACATTGTTTTCAAGGATGGTTCCTCGACCGATTTTAACTTGTCCTCGAATAATACAATAAGGGCCAATAACAACATCAGAATCAATTATTGCTTCTTTAGAAATAATACTTGTCGGATGAATACCTGACATAACAACTCTTCTATTCGCTCATTTGAGCTAGTATTTCGGCCTCTGCCTTTAATTCATCTCCTGCAAATGCCTGACATTGAAATGAATAAAATCCAGATTTTGTCTTAAGACACTTACATTTTATATCCAACACATCACCTGGAACAATGGGCTTACGAAACCTTGTTTTATCAACTCCAGCGATAAAGTATTTCCACTTCTCACCTTTTGCGTGGGGCCTATAAATGCAAAGGCCAGCCGCTTGTGCCATAGCTTCTATAACCAAAACCCCAGGCATAATCGGCATTTCCGGAAAGTGTCCCTGAAAAAACGGTTCATTAAAAGTTACATTTTTTCTTGCATGAATCTCATCTCCCACACCGCTTTCGTTTCCCGATCTTTTAATAGATAAAACATTATCTATTAAAAGAAACGGATACCTGTGAGGAAGCATCTGTAAAATGTCTTTATAATTGTAGCTATCTTTTTTTTGAACCATATCTACTTCTTGGCTTCAAAGGCCTTTACAACAGAATCCGTTATATCAAGATCCTTTTGCGCCCACAAAACTGCATTTTCTCTCTTTTCAAGAATAACGGTATAGTTTTCTTTTTTTGCAATATCGCCAATAACATCTGCAAGCTTCTTAAGAATAGGCTCTGTAAGCTTTTTTTCTTGTTCTTGAATCTCTTGTTGGTTTTTTTGTACGTTTTGTTGAAACTCAATCATGTTTTCTTGAAATTCTTTTTGCTTCTTGGCACGAACATCGTCTGAAAGAACCATGGCTTTTTTCTCTAACTCTTCTCCCATTTTTTTAAGATTGGCTTCTTTGGACTGAAGAGTCTTTTTTCTTTTTTCAAATTCGGCTTCCAATTCTTTTTTGGCTTTTTGTCCCGCCTTTGTTGATTGCACAGCCTTTTGCATATCAACATAGCCAATTTTGACTTCTGCATGAGCCATTGTTGCAAAAAATATTGTTGCCGCCATCATTATTGTTAATTTCTTCATACCTAACTCCTTTTGGTCTTTTGACCTTCAATATTAAATTATATTTCTAAAACGGTGAGCCAATAGAAAATTCAAAATTAGTGGCACTATCATCAGTTTTTGCATCCAATGGAAAGCCCCATTCAAACCGTAATGGTCCAATGGGCGAAAACCATCTAAAACCAAAACCATAATCGGCCTGAAATTTGTCTCCTTTAAAATTATCTTCTGCTTGCCCGATATCATAAAAGACTACACCTTTGATACCAGCTTCTGAAATGAGAGGAAATTCGATTTCCATATTTAAGAAGAGTTCTTGCTTTCCACCAAATGGAACTTCTTGTGGCGGAGTTTTAGTTGTGTCTAAGATTCTTTTTCCAACGTGAGAGTATTGATAACCTCTGAGGTTATTAGCACCACCAAGCAAGAAGAGTTGTGTATAAGGTGGTTCTCGCCCATTGGGAGCAGAAATAATCCCATAGGTCACATTATTTCTCCAAACAAGATCCCAAAATATTTTTTGATAAAATCGAGCTGTTGCTGTTGAAAGAGTATATTTCAGATCTCCGCCAAGGCCTGCGTATTCAAAAGAGGTGTTGGCATAAAAACCATCTGTTGGCATCATGCGATCGTCTCGTTTGTCGTACTCTAAGGTAAAGGTGAGAGAACTTGTTCGACCATTAACTGTATTAACTGGATAAAGAATTGGATTTGTACCAGAAGCCAACTCCACGCGTGTGATGTCATTTTTATAACGTAACCACCCTTTTAAATAATCTGTGATGGGATGTCCTACACGAACCGAGGCCCCTGTGATTCGCTGATCATAGATATCTTCTACAATTCTTTTTGTACGGTATACATCAAAGCCTGTACTCCAATCCGTATCGAGAAAGTGAGGCTCTGTAAAATCAATACTATAAGACTGATCAAACTTTGACCAATTAAGATACAATCCTAGCTTTTGTCCCCGACCAAATAAGTTTGCCTGTTGAATATTGCCATAAAAATTAGCCTTAGAGTAAGAACTATAACCAGCGCCTACTTGTAAGCTTCCCGTGTTTCTTTCTATAACACTCACATCAAGATTCATCACATCGGGGCTATTTTCTGGAGTCTTAGGGTTAAGTGTTACATCATCAAAAAATCCAAGTCGCTTAATGTTGGCTAAAGATTCTCGTTTTTTTGTCTCGTTATAAAGTTCACCTTCTTGGATTTGCATCTCTCGGCGAACGACCTTATCTCTTGTACGCGAGTTTCCAACAATATTGAATTTTCCAAAATAAACTTTGTTCCCTTTTTCAATTTTAAAAACAATATCGACTTTTCTTTCTTTTTCTCGAAGAGTCGTTAACGGAATAGGGTTGGCATAAGCATAGCCAAGGTCTCCGTATTTTGCCTGAAGGGCACTGACGTCTTCTTGAAGAGTTTGTGCAACAAATATGTTGGACTTATCGATTTTAATTGTGTCGTAGAGTTCAGCATTTGAAAAAAGAAGATCTCCTTGAAATTCAACATCACCAACTTCAAATTGCTCACCTTCTTCAATGCGAATGCTAATATAAATTCCCTTTTTATCAGGGCTCACGCTCACAATAGGCTTTGAAACCTTAACCTGAACATAACCCCTGTTATAATAAAGATAAGAAATAATCTGCACATCTCTGTCAAAAACCTCTTGCTTGTAAGATCCGGAGCTGGAAAGAAAACTAAAGAAGCCCTCTTCAGAAGTCTGCATAACTCGTTTAATTTCAGAATCAGGGATCTTGGTGTTTCCAATAAAATTAATAGACTTCACTTTAACTTTTTCATTTTCTTCAATATCAAAAACTAGGCGAACCCGGTCATTGTCATTTCCAATTTTTTCAAATCGAAATGAGATTTTTGCTAAGAAAAACCCTTTGTCTTCATATAGCTTTGAAAGCTTATCCTGAGCTTTTTGAATTTTGGATATGTCCTGAATTTGGTAAGGTTTTAAATCAATGGCCTCTTTAAGATCATTTTCAGTAAGCTCACTATTTCCTCGAAAAGTAATTTCAACAACCGATGGCTTTTCAACCACTTTATAAGTCAGACGAATACCCTTAGGTACATCCGTCTTAATGACTTGAATATCGAAAAAATAACCTAAATCAAAGATGGATCGAACATCTTCGTGAACAAGCTCTGTAGAATAGGGTTCCCCAACACGAGATTTTAGCTTGGCTAAAATGGCATCTTTTTCAATCTTTTTATTACCCTCAATAACGATTTCAGAGACAACGATGCGACCCGCATCACTTCGATGTGCGGGCGTTTTTCTTTGTGCCTTTTGAGCAAAAGCATGATGCCCAAAAAGAAACAAGGTTAGGGAAAGTAATGTTGCTAACTTCTTCATATAATTCAAAGCGTTAGACTCCCTTGAATTATTGAGAGTGTCAACAATATCGTCGTGCGTTTAAAAGATTTTTGAAAGCTATTTAAACCCACATTCCGTCGCGGAGCTGCAATATTTTGGGAAATCTTCTTGCAAAGTTCGTATCATGACTCACAACAATCAATGTCAGATTCAACTTTTCTTTAAGCTCAAAAAAAAGATCCTGAATTTTTTGGCCGTTGATAGAATCCAAGTTACCTGTTGGCTCATCTGCAAATAAAATCGAAGGGCTTGAAACGAGAGCTCTTGCAATGGCGACGCGCTGGCTCTCTCCACCACTTAATTCTTTTGGATAGTGTCCGAGTCTTTGGCGCAGATCCAAAAATGTTAAAAGTTTTGTTGCTGTTTTTTCGCAATCTCTTTGCGCTAAGCCTGCAATTTGAAGTGGCATCATGACATTTTCTAAAGCCGTAAATTCATTTAAAAGATGGTGAAATTGAAAAACAAAGCCCATAGACTTATTGCGAAACGTGCTTAATTCATCATCACTTTTTTTAAGTAGAGAGATCCCGTCATAATAAAGCTCTCCCTTTGTGGGGCGATCAAGAGTTCCTAAAATCTGTAAAAAAGTACTTTTCCCAGCGCCGGAGGCTCCCATAATACAAATAGCCTCACCACGAAATATTCTCAAATCGAGTCCCTTTAAAACCTCAAGCTCACGGTTTCCCTGCCAAAACACCTTATGGATTTTTTTTGCCTCTAAAATGGGGGTTAAATTATTCATATTTCAATCCTTCAATGGGCTTAAGATTCGCCCCTCTTCTGGCCGGCAATATGGATGATAAGAAACAAATCAAAACTGTGACAAGAAAAATAACCCCAAGGTCTGTGAAACGAATGTCAATGGGAAGGTAATCAAATTTATAAATATCTCCCGGAACATTAATAAGCTTAGTGTGTCGGATAATCAAAGCCAATAAAACCCCCAATAAAATCCCCAAAAACGAGCTCACAACTCCCATAAACACTCCCTGTAAAACAAAAAGTTTTATGATAAATTTTCTCGTTGCACCCAGTGTTTTTAAAATTGAAATATCAGCAAACTTTCTTAAAACACCCACAAATATGGTACTACTCACATTAAAGCTTGCAACGATCACAATAAATAATACCACAATAAAAATCACAACCTTTTCAAGCTCAACGGCTGAAAAAAAATTGTGATTGAGATCTTTCCACGACCTCACTTTGTAATCTGCGCCAAGAGCTTCTGAAATCTTATTTGTCAGCTCTGGGACCTTTTCGGTATTACGAAATTTAAGATATGCGCCAACATACTGCCCCTCTAAACCCAGCAAATTCTGTACAACTTGATCTGTGGTCACAATAACCTTTTCATTGTAATCAAATTTTCCAAAGTCAGCGATTCCCGCTAATCGAAACTTTTGCACAATAGGAGAAAAACTTTGTATCTTTTCTTGTGAGGGCCTTGGAATGACAACTTGAAAAGTGTCACCAATGTGGATTTTTAATTTTTTTGCAATCTCTTTACCAATAATGACATTATCTAATGAATCTTTTTTCTCCAAATTAAAATCGCCATGTATGATGCGTGATCGAATATGAAGAACATTTCCAGCAGAAGACTCTTGAATTCCATGAAGGACTATTCCTAAAATCTGATTCTTTTTGACCACAATCCCCTGAGAACTCACAAAGGGTGTCAGCGCCAAGAACTCCGGTGTTACTTTTTTTAATTCCTGTTTTAAAATATCAGTATCAAAGTGATTCCCTCGATATACCAGGATCATATCGCCCGTTAAATCTGTTACAGATTTTTGTATCAGCGTTTGGACACCGCTTACAACAGCCATGGTTAAAACCAGACAGCTCACCCCTAAAATCACACCAAGACTCGAAAGAAGAGTTGTCACCTTGAGTGTGTGACTTTGTGATTTGAGATACCGAAGTATAATTTGAAGCTTGAGTTTCATTTTGCTTTCTGCTCAAGCCCCTTTAAGACCTGAGACTTGAGCTGCGCTTCGATAAATGGCTGAATATCTCCATTGATAACATCCCCAACTTGGCTGGTCTCATAACCCGTTCTGTGATCTTTGGCGAGTTGGTAGGGATGCATGACGTAGGAGCGGATTTGACTTCCCCATTCGTTTGCTTTTTTCTGAGAGTTCATTTTACTTTTTTCTGCATCTCTTTTTTGCAGTTCAAGTTCATAAAGGGCAGCCTTTAACATCTTCATGGCTTTTTCACGATTTTGCACCTGACTTCTTTGATTCTGACATTGAACAACAGCCCCTGTCGGAATATGGGTAATACGAACAGCGGACTCTGTTTTATTGACGTGCTGTCCTCCTGCTCCTCCTGCACGATAGGTTTCAATTCTTAAATCTTCACTCTTAATTTCAATACTAATTTCATCATCAATTTCTGGCCATGCAAAAACTGCTGCAAAACTTGTATGCCTTCTGGCATTGGAATCAAAAGGACTAATGCGCACAAGTCTATGAACACCAGCCTCTGCTTTGAGATACCCATAAGCAAAAGGCCCCTCAATAGAAAGTGTAACAGATTTAATACCCGCTCCCTCTCCATCTGTTTGTTCTAAAATCTCTGTCTTAAACCCTTGCCGATCGGCAT
>JBDHWX010000006.1:0-21865 GCA_039810365.1 Bdellovibrionales bacterium
CAATGGCTTCGTAACGGTCTTGTGATTGAATAAAAAATCTTGGGTTGATTAAAAGAGATGCCGTTAAATTTTTAGCAATCTCTTTTTCTGCAACACCATAAACACGAACTTGACCAATTTGGTTCTTATCTTGAGAAAGTTGGCTGTTGGGAGCATAGTAACGAATCTGGCCATGGATAGCAGTTCCATCAGCAGTCTTGAGCATATTGGAACGAGCAAGACCTACGTAAATATCTTGAAAACCATTATAGGTATTGGAACGACCAAAATCACTTTTGTTTCCGTTAAAACCATTCATTGTATCCATCTCAAGTCCCAAGCGGGCAGAGGTTTGATTATTAATTTTGTATCCAAGTGTTGCAGTATAATCTGTTTCCATATCTCCAGAACCATCATTGGTTCCCTTAACTCCACCATAGGTTTCAGCAGCAGCTGATAAAGAAAATCTCTTTAAGATTTTTTGAGAAGAAGCATCTGAAACCTTAGTCACAGATTGTTGATCTACGCTAAGAGATAAATCTGCTGCTGGCGCAAGATCATCACCTTCGTGTGGCAATTGCGAACCTGCATCCAGTTCGGCCTCGAGAGCCTCATTTGGAGTCGTTTTTTTCTTCTTAGTTTTTTTCTTAGCTGTCTTTGCTGTCTTAACAGCTGCAACTTTTTTTGCTGCTTTATTTGTTGTTCCCGATTGTGCATTTGCTGTCATAGCAAATGCTGCAACAACAAATAGGCCAATGACTGATTTCATGTTTTATCTCCCTTTATCTTTTTGTTATCTTGTTAATCTTAAAACTCGTCATTCCAATTATTAGCAAGGGCCATACCAACTCTGAAAACTTCAAATATCCAAGTCTTTTCAGCACCCAAGAAGCCCCAACTTATACAAAAACCTGATAGAAATATCCACAATAATGAAAATAATTCAATTACTTAATGCTTTGCGTTTTTATCTTGATTTATCCATATCTTATAAGCCCTAACCCCTTTGGTATAGGCAAGAAGTGGTTGCGAGTTGATACCATTTAATTTCAAAAAGCTTTTCGGCCCCAGTACTGAGCATTTTCGCCAAGCTCATGTTCGATTCTTAAAAGCTGGTTGTATTTTGCCGTTCTTTCTCCACGACAAAGGCTTCCGGTTTTAATCTGAGAACAACCAAAGCCTACAGCAAGATCTGCGATGATGGAGTCTTCTGTTTCGCCCGAGCGATGAGACATAACGGTCGAATAACCCCCACGATGGGCCATTTTAATAGCGTCACTTGTTTCTGTGAGAGTTCCGATTTGATTGACCTTGATTAAAACAGAGTTGGCAACCCCTTCGTTTATTCCCTTAAATATTCTTTTAGGGTTTGTCACAAAAAGATCATCTCCAACAAGTTGCAAGGTATCACCCAGCTTTTTTGTCACCTGAGACCAAGATGTCCAATCATCTTCTGCAAAACCATCTTCAATGCTTTTGATTGGAAATGCTTTTGACCATTCTGTATAAGTTTGAATGAGTTGCTCACCAGAAAGTTTCTTACCTTCCCATGTGTATTGATTGTTTTCAAAAAGTTCTGTAGCCGCAACATCAAGAGCAAAAAAGACATCTTCACCAAGCCTATAACCTGTTTTTTCTACGGCACTGGCAATAAGCTCAAGAGCTTCGCGATTATTTTTAAGTTTTGGAGCAAAACCGCCCTCATCTCCAACGGCTGTGCTATAGCCATTGTCATTTAAGATTTTTTTTAGGCTATGAAAAATTTCAGAACCACAGCGAAGAGCCTCAGAAAATTGATCAAATCCTGCGGGAACAATCATAAATTCTTGGCAATCAAGACCATTATTAGCATGAGCACCACCATTTAAGATGTTCATCAAGGGAACAGGGAGACTGTTTGCCAAAGCGCCACCGATATATTCATAAACAGGAATTCCAAGCTCTCGAGCCGAGAGTTTTGCACAAGCAAGAGAAACTCCCAAAAGAGCATTGGCTCCAAGATTGGATTTATTCTCAGAACCATCAGTCTCTAAGAGTATGTGATCCACCCCTCTTTGATCAGCAGAATCATAACCCACAAGACTTTCCGCAATCGTTTCTTCGACATTTTGAATAGCCTTTAAAACTCCTTTGCCGTGGTATCTCTTTTTATCTTCATCTCGAAGTTCACAGGCTTCATGCGCCCCGGTACTGGCCCCTGAGGGAACAGCCGCATAAGCAGAAAGGCCTAAGGCCCCTAGCACTTCCACTTCAACCGTTGGATTTCCCCTGCTATCCAAAATTTCTCTTGCACGAATATCTAAAATCTCTGACATATGTCCTCCGCTTATAGGGGTAGATCAATGGAAAAAGTAGACCCCTTCCCCACTTCACTTTTTACTTTTATATTTCCCGAATGCATTTCAATAATAGAATGGGCAATGCTTAAGCCCAAACCCGTTCCTTTACCTGGCTGTTTGGTTGTATAGTAAGGTTTAAAAATAGACGTGAGTTTTTCTTTACTCATTCCAACACCTGTATCTGAAATTTCAATTTCAGCAAGTGATCCTCTTGGGCGAGTGACGACTCGAACAACACCTTCGTTTTCTATGGCCTGAACCGCATTATTTAAAATGTTCATAAGAGCTTGTTCGAGACGAACAGGGTAAACCGGTACAAGTTGATTCAATAAAAAGTGAGTATCAATTTTAATATTCTTTTTTTGATATCCCACCATCTTCACAGCAGAAGAAATAACTTCGTTAATGTCTGTTTTGGTTTTTTCCTCTAAAGAAGATGCCTCTTTACCTGTAATAAAAGAAAGATCCCTAACAATGTCTCGAACCTTTTGAAGCCCCTGCTGAGCCTCTTTTGCAACCTCTGGAAAATCTTTTTGAATGACGGTCCAATCCATTCTGCGCATCGCCTCTTGCACTTGGGGCTTAAGGCGGTCTTGGCCAATCAAGATTGTAATAAGTTGTTGAGCGCGAACAAAATAATCATTTAAACGAGAAACATTGCTGATCACATAGGTTAGGGGGTTATTGATTTCATGAGCAATACTGGCTGCAAGTTCTGAAAGACCTGATAACTTTTCTTCAAAAACCTTTTCTCGGTATTGAGTTTCTAATTTTTTTTGAGCCTCTTCGAGAAGTGCATTTTTTTCTAGAAGCTCTTTATTTTTGACCTCAAGTTCTTTTTGCTTTTTCTCCAAAGAAGCCATGAGGGTATCCACAAGATCAGGACGAATATTTTTTTGAAGTTCTCTTTCATCAAAAAGAGCACTTTGTGTCGTCTCCCAAGAAATCTCAACTTTGTTACCACTCCAACGAACATAAGCACTTTCTTTTCCAAAAAAGCTTGGCAAAACCTCAAGGGCCGACTGCAAATATTTTGTGACAAGAGGGTAATCTAAATGAGAAATGGGAATTTGAAAGCTCACTCGTTCATCGTATTTTTCTATTTTGAGTGGAGCTGGCATGGGCGAAATAAAATAAGACAAAAAACGTTCGGGATGCAGATAAACATCTTGTGGTTTATCCATCATTCTTAAAACACTATCTAAAACTCCCCAGCTACGAAGGTTCAGACAGTCTTTGCCAACTTGTTCTGCAAGGTCATCTTGTGATTTTTCTGCTAAAAAAACATTGCTGGCGACTTTTAAAAAGTTTTCCATTTCGCTAATATCCATCCACGAAGAAGGATCTCTTAAAAATTCTTCTGGGATATCAAAAGAAGTGTAAATTCCCTCTAAGGAAATCCGTTGGTTTTCCATAAAAGAAAGTACTGAATTTGAAATTTTACTACTTATTAACATTCTTTCCCCAAGAGATTTTTAGAGGCTCTTAAGAGGAATGGCAAAGAAAATCGGCTTATGATGCTTTTTGAAATTTTTGGCGTGGAAAGGGAATTCGATTGGCTTCTATTTCTTCCATAAAAGAGGGTAATTGGCCTGTGGGCTTTAGCTCTCCAACAAGTTTTCCGTCCCCTGTTTTAACAATCTGGCCTAAATCAAATATATGCCGGACTTGATAGGCTTCGCCATCATGCCCAATAACTTCTGAAATGCTTTTAACGCGCCTTGTTCCATCCGGAAATCTAGAAATTTGAATAATAATATCAATGGCTGCTGAAATAAGATGCTGTAAGGCTTTTTCGCTAATCTTGGAGTCTCCCCCCATGGCAAGGCCCTCTAGTCTCACAATAGCATCTTCTGGAGTATTGGCGTGAATGGTGCCAAGACAACCCTTATGGCCCGTGTTCATAGCATTAATCAAATCAAGGGCTTCACTACTTCGAACTTCTCCAACGATAATACGATCGGGTCTTAAACGAAGACTGCTTTTGACAAGATCTTTCATTGTGACTTCGCCCTCACCTTGCTTGTCTGCCATTTGGGTTTCAAAAAAAACAGTATGATCGTATTCAATTTTGAGTTCTGAAGAATCTTCGATCACAATAATTCTTTGCCCCTTAGGAATACGGGACGTGAGAACACTTAAAAGTGTGGTTTTACCTGAGCCTGTTCCACCACTCACAATAATATTTTTACCAAGAAACATACAAAGATCCAAAAATTGAGCTGCGTCAGATGTCATAACTCCTTTTTCTATGCAATCTTTAAGAGTCATCTTTGTCTGGGTAAATTTTCGAATGCTGACTGTTGTTCCGTTGCGAGCTGCAGGAGGAATCACCGCATGAATACGTGATCCGTCTGGAAGTCTGGCATCCAGCATGGGTTCTTTGGGATCAATTCGTCTCCCCACACTTTGTGCTATGCTATTCACCGCTGCAAGAAGGGCGTCTTCATCTGCAAACTCAGACTCTGCTCTTTCAAGTTTTCCACCACGCTCAATAAAAATATCTTTGGGACCGTTAATTAAAACTTCTGTGACGGTAGGATCATCGAGATGCTCAGCGACCGGACCTAAAAAATTTCTTATGGCATTTTTAAAAACTTCAATTTGAGAACTCATTTTTTCCCCATAGCCACAACAAAAGGGTTCTTTATTTTTCGGAGGCCGGAAGCCTCATGGATGAATTTGGAACCACAACAACGCGCCCCTCTTGAGACGTCTCAGGACACTCGTAAGTATAAACACCTTCTTTAGAAGGTATGATTTCAAAAGTTTTCATTTGTCCAAAATAAGTGCCCTCATACTTAGAAAATGCACTCATAATAAAGCTTACGTTTTTTTCTTTTTCATTCACATTCACAACGGTCAAACGATACTTAACACCCGCTCTTAAACTTAAGGACTTTGGCACAAAGCCTTTGTCTGTGTTAAGGACCACCACATCTTGAGCTGGCCCATAATCCAACGTGACTTGTTCTGTTGTTTGAGCCATGGGCTGGATATTTTGCGGTTCTACAGTTTTTTCAGGTGCAATGATCGTGGGATCAGAAAAGGTTCCGTCCACGGGCTTATTGTGATTAAGATATTTCTCACGCCGAGACCAATCGATTTCAAAGGCTGATGCCGTTTGAATAACTAAAAAAATTATAACAAATGCTGCCATCAAGTTTTTCATATTTAGTGCGTTGCCTTTCTCGCATAGAAATCTGCAAATTCCTTTGCTACTTCCATGGCGACATACTCAACTGTTTTCATATCGAGTTGTTTTAACGAAAACATAAGACTCTTGTGATCGCCGCGACACGAGTTTAAGAGATTAAACGCCTCATAGACTTTTGATTCATAAGAAGCAAAATCTTCAAAAGACGGCTTCCAATCTTTTTCCAAAAGAGGATCAATAATTCCAAGAGAATAAAGAGCATCAAAGACCGCTTGTAAATCACCCTGTAAATACATGCAAACCCCCATTGGTTGTCTCTTCTTGAATCGGATTTTTATGAGGGAGAATTAAGGTTTTTGCTCGAGAACAGGACCTTCGTCCCAAAAAGCGGCTGGCACCTTTTATATATAGCACCTTTTATAGGGGAGGACGGTAGATTTTTCTTACTCGTAATTTGGAGGCATCTCAGGTTTCACTACATTTTTGCCAATACCCCCAGCCTTTTTGTGAAAAAGTGTGCCAACTTAATTTTTCCACTACGCTTAAAGGGCATACAAATTGCTTATAAAAGCTTTTGTGAAGGGATAAAAATGAAAGTTATTAACCTTATCGAATTTAAGGCAAAAAAAAAGACAAAGACTTGGCTTTATTCACTTTCTTTTCATGATCTTTTTAATGAGTTCTTTGCAGCCTATCACAATCTAGAAAATCATCCCGAAAATTATGAAGTAAGCCTATGGCTTGATACTGTCTCTGAAGCCCTTGATGAAAGGTTTTTTAACTCCGAGAAAATCCCAGTACAAAATAATCAAAAATAATTTTAAAGAAGATTACTCGCAAGCTCTGCAAGCTCAGATCTTTCTCCCTTGGAGAGGCTCACATGGGCTGCAATTTTTTGCCCCTTAAATTTTTCTACAGCATGAGTGAGACCACTGTTTGCAGAATCCACGTAAGGATTGTCAATCTGATAGCAATCTCCTGTTAAAATCACTTTCGTACCCTGACCCGCACGAGTGATGATGGTTTTGATTTCATGTGGCGTGAGATTTTGCGCTTCATCTACAATCAAATACTGATTGGGGATGGAACGACCACGAATGTAGGTTAAGGGTTCAATATTGAGCATTCCTTGGTTGATCAACTCTTGGGCACGCCCTGTTGCTTTTTTGTGTGAACTATCAGCTCCCATCAAAAACTCCACATTATCAAAAATGGGTTGCATCCAAGGGTTGAGCTTTTCTTCAACGTCTCCAGGCAAATAACCAATGTCTCTTCCCATGGGAAAAATAGGACGGCTCACAAGAAGCTTTCGATATTTTCCGTCATCAAGAGTTTTAGCAAGTCCCGCGGCAAGCGCTAAAAGAGTTTTTCCTGTTCCAGCCTTTCCCACTAACGTCACCAGTAAAATTTCGTCATTAAGAAGGCAATCAAAGGCAAAGCTCTGTTCCACATTTCGCGGAAAAATTCCCCAAACACTTTCATTTAAGTGAATCAGAGGGACCAGCCCTTGGTTCGTAGGGCTAAAGCGTGCAATCGCACTATGGCCGGGATTTGTTTTGTCTTTCAAAATCACATACTGATTGTCCAAAAATGTGTGTCCCTCTACCTGTATTAACAATTTTTTTGTATAAAACTCATCTATCACAGAGGGCTCGACTTCAATTTCGGTGTATCCTGTATAAAGCTCATCAATGGAAACATTATCGGGTTCATAATCCTTAGCCGAAATTCCACAGACATCCGCCTTAATTCTAAGATTGATATCTTTTGAAATCAGCTCAACCTGATCTGATGAGAATTGCTTTTTTAAATGCAAGGCTGTTCCAAGTATTTTTGTGTCCGCCTTTGCAACATCCATATGAGCCGGTAGCTCAGACGTATGAACATCCGTCGTGATCATGAGTGTTGAATCACTTTTTTCAAGACGCACGCCTTGAGCAAGAGACCCATCTCCTCTTAATACATCTATAAAACGGCTAAATTGACGAGCATTACGCCCTGTCTCCCCCATCTCTCTCTTAAAAGTATCAATTTCTTCTATGACCGTAATGGGAATATGTATGATGGAGTTTTTAAACTTATAAATCGCCTGTGCATCAAAAAGAATAACATTGGTATCAAGAACAACTCTACGAACTTTTGACTGCGCCAAAGATGAACCTCCTCTAGCTTTACCCAAGGATCATCACATCGAGAAATGATCAAAATTTCAAGTAAAAAAGAAGACTTGTAAAGAATTAGTGTGCCAAATCTTGTGGCGAAGATTGCTTAGTTGATACATCCTTTTGGGGCAAGCTCTGACAATTTTGAAAAAATAACGTTGAAATCATAAAAAGAGTAAACAAGCTATAGGTTATCATTTTTTTTAAACTCTGAGCATTCAAGGGTCTCATCTTGAGTCCTCTTTTTTCATATTATCATTTTGAATTCTGCGTTAATTTATCTCCAAAATCTTCCTTAAGATTAAGAGAAACGTTTTCAATAAATTTAACAAAATGGTAAAGTGCTTCTTTGTTTACAGAACCTTTTAAAAACTGGCATCCATGACGATTGGTTCCCTCTTCTTTTTCAAAACGTAAATTTGTCACCCTAACTGTAAAAGAAAAATAATTTTTTTGCGAGAGATAAATACGCATTGCGATTTCTTCACCCACACGCAGCCTTCCAACACTTGGTTCCATATCAAAAGAAAGCCCATCATCAGAGATATCATAAAGATTGACCTTCTGAAGGCCACCAAGATTGGGACCATTTGTAGCAAAAATGATAAAGGCACCAACAAACTCACTTAAAATTGTTCTTTTCGTTTGGCGATGTTCTTTTAACAAAAGCTCTTTTCGCTTCTCTTCCATGTTGATCACAGGTGTGACTTCATGATTTATCGCCTGATGAGACTGCTTTTGTTTTTTGTTCTCTAAAAGTGGTTTTAAATCGATAACATTGGATTTCGACATCCGTCCCCCATTTTAAATGCTGGTCTGCAACCAACAAAAAAGAATCCCCCAATGGATACTTTTGATATACTCTTTATCGGTTGAGGGGTGTCTCAACTTGAGTTATTAATAGGGCTAGACAAAAGAACGTAGGGCCGATTTACGAGAGATCTTTTGTCAATAAATTGGGTTTAAAAATGAATACGACTGAGTTTAAAGTTGATATAAGGTTTTTAGGACTGAGCCTTTTTTTGCATTTGGGTCTGTTTGGACTTCTCGTTCTCCTAGCACACAAAGATCTCACAACAAATGTTGAGCCGGTTGAAATCGTCTATGAAAACAGCCAACAAACAGGACGCAAACAATTTGTTCCTCAGTTTCAAGAACAAAAAATACAAAAAAATAAAAATCAAAAAGCACATTTTCTTTCTAGCCAACTACAGCGTTTTGATAAAGAAACTATTGCAAGAAATATGGGAACTCCAAAAAACAGCGCTTCTCAAACATATGCTCAACAAAAGCCCTTTCAACAGGAGTCTTTAAGCCCCACAAGCTCTCGATTTCTTCCGTCTCCCAACTCCATGTCCTCTGTGGAATCGAGACAATCAACCATCAATTTTATTGAACCCAATATCTCAAGTGGTCAGTTTACATTCTTAAATTCTGATTTTTCCACCTATGCTTCTTTTTATAATCGTATCACGCCGCTCATTATGTATCAGTGGGGCGGCAACATTCAAGAAATCGCTCTTTTCCCCCACATGAGAGAAAAGCTTTTAACAAAGGATTCCTGGCGAACACGTGTTGAACTTATTTTGGATCAAAAGGGATATTATAAAAATACCATTATTGTTGTATCCTCAGGTTCTCCAGAACTTGATCAAGCCGTTGTGAATGCTCTTAAAAATGCCACTCCATTTATTAATCCACCAACTGGCATGATTGATCCTGACAACAAGGTTCGCATTGACGGAGAGTTTGTTCTCTACACAGAACGCCCCCGGATTGCTAACTAGAACAAAAAAGAAAGTCCCGCACGATAGGCATAGTCATACGTGACGGGGTCTTGATTGAGTGGCGAAGACCAAATATCGACACCTGCTTTTAACGCAAGACTTTGATTCATTAAAATTTTAAATCCGACTCCACCCGATGGACCAACCCCTTTGACATCGGGCAAACTCACTGGACTTGTGCTAGGCTGTTTATATTGAGATTTTTTAGACTGATAAGCCGCTCCCGCTTTGATGTAAGGCTGAAACGAGGACTGACGTCCCGCTAGCGTAAAAATAAGATCTGCTTCATAGATTTCTTGAAAAACTGTCGATGTGTACGTTACAAAATGATCGTCTTGGCGGGCTCTTGTGTAACTGAGTTCGATGGCCGAAAGCTCCCAAAAATAATATGCAATGGAACCCGTTAAGCTTTTTGAAACAGAGTAATTTTCTTTATCTTGCGAAGTTTTTCGATAACTTCCACTTCCGCCAAGCTCAATGTATCCAGCCAACGCATAAGAAGTTGAAAAGAGAATGACAAATACCGAAAGCAGTTTCATCATCTCATTATAGCAATAACTTTTTTGTGATGGGCCAAGACCCAAAAGAACCTTTGCAACCTGGACCATAGTGTTAGGAAAAATTCTCCATGAATAAAGGCTTTTTTTTTCTTTGTTTTATAATACTTGCAAGTCAAACAACGGGCTGTCAAATTGACTACTACCTGAAATCTGGCTACGGACAAGCCCTCTTATTAAAAAATCAAAAACCCATTCAAGAGGTTCTAGAACAATTACCATCGGAGAAAAAAAGGAAGCTTCTTTTGATTTTAAATGCAAAGGATTTTGCAGAAAAAGATCTGGGATTAAGCCCGTCAGAAAATTATACTTCTTATGTCGAACTCAATCGTAGGTTTGTAACCTATATTGTTCAAGTTGCAGAACCCTTTAAACTTCAATATCACTATTGGCATTTTCCTTTTGTTGGCAGCATCCCCTACAAAGGTTTTTTTGATCAAGGTGATGCCCGAGCAGAAGCAAAAATTTATGACGACCAAGGCTTTGATACTTTTGTCCGAGGCGTTCGTGCCTTTAGCACATTAGGCTGGTTTCGCGATCCCATATTATCATCTATGCTGGACTACGACGATGATGATTTGGTTAATCTTATCATTCATGAAACAACACATTCTACTCTCTATATTAAAAATAATGCCGATTTTAATGAACAGCTTGCAACCTTTGTTGGAAACAAGGGAACAGAACTTTTTTATATAAAAAGAGAAGGAGAATCTTCTCCTATGCTAGAAGTGATAAAAAAGAAAAATCTTGATGAAAATCTTTTTTCTCAATTTATCACAAAGGAACTCTCAAATCTTGAGACGTGGTATCGCGATCATCCTAAAGCAAACAAAGACAGCAAGATCGCTCGGCTTAAAGAATTGCAGGACCGCTTTGGTCAACTAAAATTTGGAACCCACACTTTTGATTATTTTAAAAAAATGTCTCTTAATAATGCTGTTCTATTGGGCTACAAGACCTACATGAACGATCTTTCCAGCTTTGAACTTCTTTTTAAAAAGAAAGGATCAATGAAAGACTTTCTCCAAGAGGTCAAAGCTCTCGAAAAATCAGACGATCCCAAACAAGATCTTGTTCGCCTCAATGCACAAGACGATACTAGCGGACATCGTGTGTATCAATAAATCTTAAAAACTTTTTATGCTGTTCCCATTCGAGGTTTCCATTTTTTTGAGAAACCAATACACTCTCTTGGGAAATATCTCTGCCCTCTTGAGTTTTGGAATTCTGCACTTTGAGGCTCGCTGATGTCGATCCCACATCTCCATTTGCCAAACTTGCCACGGCAAAAAGACATATTATTGAAAGAAGCATTACCTTTTTCATATGTCACCTCCATCCCTACTTCTATGACTCTTATTATACCCCCTTGGGTCAATTTCGGGTGGAGTGCCTTGTTTTTATGACTTTTGTTTAACAATAAAGAAGTTTTCTCGACAAAGGTCGAGACGACACCCCGTACAAAATTCCAGGGCGTGTCTTTTTAAATTTGAATATTGATATCGTAGAAAAAATTTAATTTGACTTGGTATCGAAAGACTCAGAAAGGTCAATGGTCTCAATTTTTTTCATAATCTTTTCGTGCAACTTAGAAAATTCAGTTGCATCTACGAGTCGAGGATTAATAGCAGAATCTGCCGCTGCAATTTCGAATCTGACAAGGGCTACTTCTTCGAGAATTTGCCTGAGCCTGACAGACCCCTCAAGTTCTTGTTCTATAACCCTATCTTCTGCCTCATGGGTTTCCATTTCTAAATAATCAATAAGCAGCTCTTCTGTTCTTTCTTGAGCCGCAGCCCTTGCTGCAGCTGCCACCGCCGGGTGACGGCTTGCCGCAGTCCCCGTTTTCAATTCAAACTTTTTCATATTTCTCCTTCCATGCAATAAGGAACCATTTCAACTTCGACTGAATGTTCTCCCACTGCACTTTGTTTTAATTGATTCATTAAATCTCTTTTTTCCATAACTCTTTTTATACTCATTAAACCATGGCGATAGTTCGCTTTGGCCGTATCATAAGGGCACTCCATAATCTCAGCAATTTCCTTAAAACTGAGATCATCGTAAATCCTCAGCGAAAGCGCTATCTTTTGCTTTTCCGGAAGAGCATCAACAAACTCTCTTAGTGTTTCTTGCAGATTTTGCTTTTCTATTCCATCTGCATAGAGAGCTCCTGATGAAATTCGAACATGATCGAGTGTGACTGTCTCCCTGTTGGACCGAAATTTATTTTTTGCTGTATTCACAGCAATCTGAAACAGCCAACTTTTAAAAGAACTTCGTCCTTCAAAAGTGGAAAGCTTTCTATAAGCTTTTACAAACGCATCTTGTACAATATCTTCTGCCAAGTCTTGAGAATTCGTAAATCTCTTGCACAATCTTAGAAGACTACTTTGATGTCGTATCACCAACTCGTTGAAAGCCTGACGATCTCCAGATTTGGCACTAATTACGAGTGCCTCGTCTGTCATATATTTTCCCCCTCCTCTGTCGTTACCAGTCCCACGTTGCATGAGACCCACGACCTTAGTCAGAAGGTTAATCAATTTTTATATTTTTTAACAGTCTAGTTTCTTTTTTACAGTTTTCAAAATTTATATGAAAAATCAATAGGTTAATAAATTCTTATTGCTGCAATTAAAAAGTTTCATCCCAAAAAAATAAAAGTAAGGGGCAGTTTATCCTCACCGTGTGAGGCAAAAGAAGTCACTAAATCCTTTTGTCTTTACCCAAAAAGCGGCTGGCACCTTTATGGTTTGAGGCGGAGTTCGTTGGATTTTTCTTCAAAGCTATATTGATCAAGATCAATCAGCTCTCCACGGTGAAGCTCTAAATTGAGACCGTCTCGATCCAGAGTACTTAAAAACTCACGTTTATCATTACGACAAACCAAAATCCTCTTCTTACCCTTTTCTTTTAAAAGATCTCCTGTGACCCTTGCCAAATTGGTCTTAAAAGAATGTTTTTTGTCTTTTCGAGCGAGCAAATAAGAAAACGTAATGGTTTTATTTTTAAATGGTAGATCTTCTTCGATTTTTAAAAACCAATCTGGCATTTTAATGTGAATACGATCATGGCACCAGTCTCTTTTTGATAAATGCAAGAGTGGGCATTTTTTTTGATGCGTACAGGGTGCCCAAATAAAAAAACCCTCTTGAATCAACTCTTCTCTTAACTCAAGCAGCCTTCTGCCATCTTGAGACGTTGAGGGCTCTATAATCAAAACAGCCCTATATGATTTAAAAAAATCTTTTTTGAATCCCAATTCTGTTAAAGCATAAGAAAAGGCAATGGCATCTGCTGTCTGATGACTTTTCTTATCCAAAAAATTTTTTGGATAAGAAAAAAGTTTCTGATGTATCTGATTAGCTAAAGTCGAAATCTCTCGGCAATAAACTTCGGAAAAATGGTTTTCAAAATGCGCAGTCAGAGCTCCTAGTCCACTTCCTGTTTCTAAAACAGAACTCAGACCATCAAAAAATCCAAGCCTTGCGCCCTCCTCGACAACAGCTCTTGCCCTTAAGTAATTTAATGGCAAATAATAAGCCAATTGTGCAATTTGCGCCCAATCCTTATCCCATGGAGTTTGCGCTTCTGGATTTTGGATATAAAAATCTGACATTTTTCGTACAGCCTGAGAAATCGTTCGCACATCGGATATGAGAACCCCAAGCCCCTCTAAGACTTTCTGAATCGAACTCTCTAAACTTTTAGGAATTTCAAAATATCTCAAAATGTTGAAACTTTATTCTTGCCACTCTTTTTTGATAAATAAGATGCCTGATCTGCTTTTTCAAAAAGCTCAGACCAACTCTGCATACCCGATTCTAGGCAGGCAACACCTGCAGAAATTGTAACCTTAAGTTTTGTTCCCTTATATTCAAAAGGATGACTTTCTATAGTTTGTCTGATTCTTTCTGCAACCTCAAAACCCTTTTGCAAGTTTCCACCAAAAAGAATTAACGAAAACTCCTCTCCTCCAAATCTTGCAAAAAAATCCCCCTTACGAATGAGCTTGTTGGTCACAACATCAGAAAGTTCTCGCAAGACATAGTCACCTGCCTGATGCCCATACGTATCATTAAGAGCTTTAAAATTATCTAAATCAAAAACGATAACGGAAAGGGCCATCTGTGCCGTTGAAGCTTTTCTAAAAACATCTTCACCCTGAGCCAAAAGAGCACCCTTATTAAAAATATTCGTTAGGGGATCTAATTGTGTTTTATCAAAAGTAGAGCGCGAGGAAACTGTTTCGATATTTCCTTTTTCAAGAAACTTAAAGATAACATTGCCAACCTTAATCTGATCATTATTTTTAAGAATAATCTTTTCATTTGCTTCTACTTTTTTACTCGTAACTTCGGTTCCATTGGTTGAACCCAAATCAGAAATAGAAATCTCTGTGCCGTGAATATGAACCATCGCATGTTTTTTTGAAACGCTGCGATCGTCAATAAAAATATAATTATCAGGGTTACGACCAATTGTGAGTTGATTTTTTTCGAGATACCATTGCTTGCCAATAAGTGGTGTCGGTCCCATCAAAAGAACAAGAGCCGGAGGAGCGTTTTGGGCCTCAGACATCCTTATTTTAAATGTCTCACTTGCTACAACACTCGTTTTTTCATTTTCATCTGCTGCTGACATAATTCTCTTAGTTTACTATGTAATTTAAAAGTCGGTCTACTTTGGACTAGACTTAAGAATATTGATAGCCTCTTTTTTTGATAGCTCAACGCCCGGTTGATCATAGGTATTAATATTATGATACCGACCTATCATGGCAACACACATCTCCAAAAATAAAAAAAGTGCTCCGAGATGATATTCATCTATTTTTTCTAAATAAAGATCAAGATGAGGAACTTTAGAGTCTAAAAGAGATTTCCTTGTTCCTTCCCGCTGAGCCTTTAATATTTGTCCTAAACTTTTATTTTGCAGATATGAAAAACTCTCAAACTCCATGCGCTCAATTTTCTTTCCCGAGGTCTCAAGCTCCTGAACACTTAAAAAAATAATAAATTTATCTCGTGCCCCCTCTACAATTTGTTGCAAAATAGAGTGTTGATCATGTGTTCCCAAAAGCGCCATCGGAGTGCTCACACGAGGCGCACTTTTCCCCTCATGATCTCTTTTCTTACCAAGAGACTCCGACCATAGTTGTTGAAACCAAAGCCCAAAAGACCCTAAGAGATCGGAGTAAACCCAAAACATTGTAATCCATTTTTCTTCTTGAAAGCTTGTGATGAGATGCGCACAAAAATCAACAAACAAAGATCTGTTCTTTAAAACCTCTTTTGCTCCAGCTAAAAATTGAAAGAGATCCAAACCAACAAAGCTCGCCGGATAAAATCCAACTGGAGATAGCACAGAAAAACGTCCCCCTAAGGTCGATGGAATTTCCAAAATTTCGATCCGTTGCTTATGGGCCCATTGAGTTAATGGATTTTCTTTGAGATCTGATATGACGACGGCATGATCTGATAATGAAATATTGTGATTAGCAAGATACTCCCTGAGCAATGATGTCAAGGCGATGGTTTCAATTGTTTTTCCACTTTTTGAAACAATCACCCAAAAAACTTGTTCTAAATTTCCAAGTTGTTTTATTTTCTTAAAAAATGATGGCTCGTCAACATTTTCAAAAAAGAAAATTGTGTTTTCAAAACCAAAAGCGTTAGCAATAACACGCCCACCAAGAGAACTTCCGCCAATTCCCAGAACGACAAGCTTTACGTGTTTCTGAGAATGACGTCTTGCAAGAGATCTTGTTTTTTCTAGCAATTCCTCTCGCTTGATGACATCCAGAAAAGCCGGTGGAGTTGCCATAAGCTCATCAAAAACTTTTTCAAATTTTTGTTTTAAAGTATCATCACATTTTTGCTCACACTGAATCTTTAACATACGTGATTATTTAATATCATGTGTTATGAGCGAGTCAATTCTTACGTGATATCAACATCTTCTTCAATGCGATGATATCCGCGCCACTGCTTGAGACGGGCCAAGGGGCGCTCACTGCCTTCGGGATATTCCAATAAAACATAAGTCAATTTTGTAAATTTACCAAAGGATGCAAAATCAAGGGAAGTCAACTCTGTCCACGTTCCCGTATTGAGATATTCTTTATTACGAGCCCATTGTCGATAGCGGTAAATATGATTATGCCCAAATATCACCACATTGACACGATCATCTTTTAAGATTTTTTTTGCTGCTGAATCGAGATCTGGAAAAACCGTTCCCTCAACAAGAACGCGTAATATCTGCTTCCAAGGATACCTTTTTCTAGGATCCGAAGAAAATACGGCACTTAACATAAATTTTAGTAATTTAAAAATAGACACAATGGTAAATTTTGTTTCTTGAATCAAAGCCCAGCGAATCATAGATTTAAATGGTCTCACTTTATCAATATTGGGATTGATTTGTTTGATCTTTAATACAAACTCGATAAAGAAAAAAGAACCAAATGGTAAATTTAAAATGGGTTCGGGGTATTCTTTTTTAATAAAAAACTTTTTGGGATCAAACCGGTTAGCGGGCTCGTGCATATGACCATGTTCAATATGGACTCCATCAAAAAAATAAGCAATGTTACGATAACGAATACTGGCTCCAACAGCTTGATTCAGCGCCTCTCGCGCTTGAGGCCACAGCATACCTTGGTCGTGATTCCCCACAACGTAGGTAATGGAGTTTTTACCATTTTTTAAAAAATCCCGAAGTGCTTGAAAAAATTTAGGATGACCTTGAATAATTCTGACAACAGTTTCAACTGTTACACTTTCTGTTAAAACAGATAAGTAATGCCCCCTATAATCGGTTTGAAGTAGATTAAAAATGTCACCATTTAAAATCAACTCTACTTCGGCATCTGCGTACTCGCCCAACATGTAATAATTTATAAATTCAGAGAATCGATCATCATAATAAAATTCTTCGAAGGCATTGATGGTACCATCATCAAACATTCGCCCCGCACCAAGATGTAAATCGCTTACGATTAATTTTAATTTTTTCATTAGCTTGCTAAATATACAATATTTCGACTCAGATTTTTACCACAATACATGGCCTCATCGGCAACCTGTAGTATTTTCTCTTTGGTCTTGGCATGTTCTGGAAAGTTTGCAACTCCAATGCTCAATGTGACTTGCACTGTGACTCCAGAAACGAGAAACGAAGTCTCTCGAACCGCTCGGCAAACTCTCTCTGCAACCATTGTGGCTGTTTCAGTACTCGTGCCCGTTAACACCACAATGAACTCATCACCGCCATAACGAAAACAGAAGTCAACAGCGCGAACACTTTTTTTAAGTATAGCACCTATCTCTTTAAGAACCTGTGAGCCAACCAAATGTCCGTTTTTGTCATTTACATTTTTAAAATGATCAACATCGATAAACAAAATACTAAAACTTTGGCTATTGCGTTTATATCTTTCAATTTCCTGATCCAGCAATACGTTAAGGTATCGCTGGTTATAGAGCCCCGTTACGTCATCAACGTAATTGAGACTTTGTGTTTTTTCAAAACGATCAACTAAACTTAACACGCCACTAAGTCTTGCAAGAAAAAACGAAAGAACAACATCTTCTTCTAAAATTTCTTTGGGAAATCCTTTAAAAACAAAACCATAATACTCGTTTTCAATATTAACCTTAACAAACAGATGAGGCGCAGAGGCATAAAACCCCCTCTGATTAAATTGAAGTGTTTCAAATTTTTTTGAAAGATCATCAAATTCCTCTAAAGAAGCTTTATTTAGGGACAAAAACTTCTGCTTTGGGGTGCGCCCCGTGACATCAGGGTCCTTTTGGAACTCTTTTTTCCAAAAGTAAACCTGTTCGCAAGATAAATGCGTAGAAAAAAAATCGAATAATTCCTGGTAACTTTTGGGACTACTACTACTTAAAACTGCATTGGATAAGGATTCAAAGGCTGCTATCCATTTTTTAAGTTGTTGTTCCAATAGTTCTGACACGACTATGACCCCGTTTTTTTGAGTTCACTGCCGTCTAGCTCTTGGCTCTCAAGAAGACCCAGCGCAAGCCTTAATGCCTTTATTGTTCGACGCATTTGATCTTTTTGATTTTGCATATCTCGATTTAACTCTCTGGCCTGTGCCTTAAAATTATCAAGTTCATAATTCAATTGATCAATTTGCTTTTTTAAACCAAGAATAATCTCGTCTTTATTGGTCACGATAACATCGCCTTCAAGATGCAAAATCTCAAGTCTATTTTCTAACTCTTTTTCTCGAATTCGAATTTGTTGAATTTTTTCATTTGTCAAAAGTTTTAACTCTTCGTTCTTCTTTTGCAATTCGTCTCGTTCTTTTTCTAAGACACGAATAATCTTTTCTTTAAGTACAATCTCATCTTTAAAGTTAGCAACTTGATCACTATGCTCACTCTGAATCAATTCAATTTTTCCAACAGCCTGATCTAACTTTTTTTGTAAAACCGTTGCTGAAGCTGCCAGAGTTTCATTTTCTTTTGTGATTTCGCAAATCTTTCCTTCTAATTCTTTAACTTTTTTTTGAGCTATTTTTAAATACTCAGCTTGCTTTAATGCCGCCTCAAGTGAAAAAAGCGACGGATCTATTTTATCTTTTTGAAAGGGGTTTAATTGCTCTGTTGAATTTTTGGATTCTACACTCTTGGATTCTACACTTTTAACTTTAGGCTCCTCTTTTTTCTCTCCAAGAATACTTTTTACACCCTCAACTATAGAATGAGACTTCGTTAATTCTTTTGTTTTTGTCGTTTTATTATCTAAATTCGGACCATCTTTGGCCTCTACGTTTTTTTGAATATTTTCTGTTTTGTCGGATAGCTCTTCTTGTTTTTTTGATGCATCCACAGGCGCAGGCTGTGGCTGCACATGGTCAAGCAGTGTTGTTTTTTGTAACGACAAATCATCGTTTAACAAAAAATTCGTAAAATCTTCTTTTGTTTTTTTCTTGTTATTTTTATCGCTCATTCCTAGATAAGTCTTCGGAAATTCAACAAAAATATTAGATAAGACTTTTGGCTAAACTCTTTAAAAACTAGACTTTAATGATATTGAAAAAATGCTCACGCCGAGAATCGATATCATGTGGTTTCAGATTCAATAATCTTTCCATACCAAAGTCTTCTACCGCAAAACTTGCAAGTAACGATCCCTCAACACAAGCTCGACGAAGGTTGGGCCAATCAAGGGCAAGATTATTTTGTGCTAAATAACCTATAAAACCACCAGCAAAGGTATCTCCTGCCCCCGTTGGATCTGTAATTTCATAAAGAGGATAAGCTGATAAAATAAAAAACTCAGATTTATGATAAATGAGAGAGCCAAACTCACCCCTCTTGATAACAACAATTTCTGGACCCATTTCACTGAGTGCCTTGGCAGCAGCAACTGCATTTGGCTTTCTTGTTAATAGCAGAGCTTCTCCGTGATTTACAAAAAGGATATTGGATTTTTTAAATACCCTCTTAAGATCATCAAGCTTTGTCTGTATCCAAAAGTTCATAGTATCAACTGCTACGATTTGAGGATTCTTTGCTTGTTCCAAAACTCGAAGTTGCAACTCGGGATCTATGTTTGCCAGAAAAACAATGGATGAATTTTGAAACTTACTCGGCACCTTAGGCTCAAATCTTTCAAAAACATTAAGATGAGTCGCTAAGGTTTGAGCCTCATTCATGTCTTCTTGATATTTACCTTCCCAATGGAAAGTGTTCCCGGCTTGTTTCTCAATACCATCGGTATCGACACCACGATTTTTGAGCATCGCAATATTGGCATCTTCGTAATCTTGTCCGACAACACCTACAATATTGACGCGAGAATAACGACTTGCCGTTATAGAAAAATAATTTGCCGAACCCCCAAGGCATTTTTCCTTTTGCCCCTTAGGTGTTGAAATAGAATCATAAGCAAGGCTACCAACAACAAGGATTTCAGACATAAATTATCCCAATTTTATTTTTAAATTAGCATAATGAAGCAGTTGCAGTATCAGTTGTCACCATCTTTGTCGGTTTGCCGTCATACATAGATTGCAATTGCCCACAAGCAGCATAGATGTCACGCCCCATTGTCCGGCGTATCAGAACATGCATCCCCATATCCATAAGCTCTTCTTGAAATTTAAAAACAGCTTCCTTTTCTGGTCGCTTATAATGAGACCCTGGATGCTCGTTAAATGGAATTAAATTAATTTTGCATGCAATTCCATGTGTTAATTTTCGGATACGTTTTGCATCTTCAATTGTGTCGTTTAAGCCCTTTAACAAAACATATTCAAACGTAATTGGGTCTTTTGTTGTTTGATAATACTCACAACATCCCTCAATAAGAGCTGCAAGATTATATTTTCTATTGATGGGCATAATCTGATTTCTTAATTCATCGGTTGTGGCATTAAGGCTGACGGCAAGTCTTGCTCCACTTTGGGCAATCAATTTAATATTAGGAACAATCCCAGACGTAGAAACCGTAACTCTCTTCTTAGAAAAATTAAGCCCCCACGTAGAATTCAAAATTTCAATGGAATCAAAAACAGCTGTTGGATTATCAAGAGGCTCTCCCATTCCCATAAAAACAATGTTGGTGATCTTTTGATCTGGATCTAGCTTTTGTGAAACCTGCATAAACTGACAAACAATGTCTCCTGCTGAAAGCCTACGTTGCAATTTTTGTTTTCCTGTAAAACAAAAATCACATCCCATATTACAACCAATTTCACTCGAAACACATAAAGTCAGGCGATCCTTTGATGGAATAAGAACTGTCTCAAATGTCAAATCACGTCCAAACTTGTCTTTCCCCAATTTAAAAAGAAATTTTTGAGTTCCATCAACACTTTTAAGATGGCTTATCATTTCGAGTTGTCGAAATTCAATAATGTTAGGCAATTCCTGGCGCAAATCCTTAGAAAGATTTGTCATCTCTTCAAACTGATAAACACCCTTTTGGTAAACCCATTGAAAGATTTGCTGTGCCCGATATTTTTCCTTACCAAATTTCTGAATGGCTTCTTTAAATTTCTCCAAAGTTAAATCATAAAAATTAATTTTAGGAGTTTCAATTTGAGGGCTATTGGCAGGCAGACCTACGATTTCAACTGATTCTTGCATAAATCCTTTCTTGCAAACTGACGTTTTTTGTCAGTTACATAGCTTGTAACAGCTAGGAGATCCCCTCAAATAGCACAACTGTTGCTCTATTCGCAACAAAATGGTTAAAAATACATAATCATCGTTTTTGAATCCTAAAACCTGTATAATGTACCCACTTTAATGGAGGCCCTATGAAGCGATCCCTTTTTGCGCTCCTATTTGCGTTTGCTCTTTTTAACCAGCCGCTTTTTGCTCAAGAACAGCAAGAGCAAATAAATTTTCAAGCTCTCGCTACCTGTGAAGATGGTTCCAATCTTTTTTTACGCTATGAAGATGAAATACTTTTTGTACGCACAAAAGCCAACAAACAAGAACAGATAACAAATGATACCCGTATCAAGGTCCCAACATCCGTTATGGGGCTTATTTATTTACCCTATATGCAACAGGCAAACGCTTACATCTACAATTTTAGACTCAATCTTGGAAGCTCATTTGGCCTAGAAACCAAAATGGGCCTTGGGGTCACAGCTAATACGAGACGAATTTCTTTAATTTATTCTTCTGTCGAACGACGCGAGCGTTCTTTTATGGGCATACAACTTCCTGATGCACCTCAAATCGGCGGGGTTCTTGATTTATTTTTTGTAAAAAGAAACGAATTGACTTTCGTTGTTCAGTGTCTCGGAGTTGGCAAAATGCGACCGAATGTTGTTTTTCTTGGTTTTAAAAACGATTGGCTAACTGCATCGGAAACAACAACTGAT